>URWB01000029.1 GCA_900551415.1 uncultured Eubacteriales bacterium | reverse complement strand
CGTTTTTATCCATAGAGGAGATCATACATGGACAAGATTAAACAGTTACAGGTTCATTATGAGGGACGAACCGTCGGAACGATGGCATTATACCGGAAACATCTCGCTGCTTTTCAGTATAGTGAAGAATGGATCGCAGACGGATTTTCTATCAGTCCGTTTTCGCTGCCTTTGGGAAAGAAAGTTTTCGTGCCACAGATTTTGCCTTTCGACGGCATTTTTGGCGTTTTTGAGGACAGCCTGCCGGACGGATGGGGCAGACTCCTGGTAGATCGACTGTTGCTGAAGCACAATATCAATCCCATCGAAACGGAAAGCCTGGATCGGCTTGCGATTGTCGGAAGCTTGGGCATGGGCGCACTGCAATATGTGCCGGAATTCGACCTTGCGGAGGAAACGCAGATAGGCGATTTTGATGATATTGCACGCGAATGCAGCCGCTTGCTTGCGACAAACCAAACGGACAGCTTAGATGAGTTGTTCCGGCTTGGAGGTTCTTCCGGTGGTGCCAGACCTAAAATTTTGACAGAGGTTAACAGACAGCCATGGCTGATCAAGTTTCCGTCGAAGGAAGATGATGATGCGATTGGTTTGCAGGAGTACGAGTATGCGCTCTGCGCCAAAGCCTGCGGGATCGAAATGGCAGAAACCAGATTGTTCCCGTCCGGAATATGCAGCGGCTATTTCGGAACAAGGCGATTCGATCGAGCCCTTAAAGAAGACGGAAAGGAGCGGAGAATTCATGTGATCTCGGCTGCCGGACTTTTGGAGACCTCGCATCGTGATTTGACGTTGGACTACGATATTTTGATGAAAGCCTGCCTGAAGCTGACAGGAGACTTTCAAGAGATAGAGAAGCTGTACCGCCTGATGTGCTTCAATGTGTTCGCACACAATCGGGACGATCATGCAAAGAATTTCAGCTTTCTTTATGATGAACCAGAGAAAAGATGGAAATTATCCCCGGCATACGATTTGACCTACAGTCATTCAATCGGCGGAGAACACGCCACCAGTGTCCATGGAAACGGCAAAAATCCGGCAGCAGAGGACCTGCTTGGCGTCGCGTCGCAGATCGGTATGGACAAAAAACAGGCGATACGCATAGCCCAAAATGTGCAGGAATGTGTCAGGGAATATTTAAGGAAATATCTCGAATGAAAAGACCATAGAAACTAATCGAGGAAGGATTTATAAATGGAACAAAAACAGGATATTGTCCTCTACCAAATAGATAATGCCAATGTATGTGTTAGCGTGTTTTATAAAGACGAGACCTTTTGGCTTACTAGAATGTCAATGGCTGAATTGTTCGGTGTCGGACCACAGGCTATTAGTAAACATCTGGGAAATATTTATAAAGAGGACGAATTAGATCGAGAATCAACTAGTTCCAAAATGGAACTAGTTCAAAATGAAGGTGGGGTTGAGAAAAAACGTGATGTTGATTTTTATAATCTCGATGCCATTATTGCCGTAGGCTATCGTGTAAATTCAAAGAAAGCAACAAAATTCCGTCAGTGGGCTACCAAGACCCTGAAAGAATATATCACAAAGGGCTTTGTCCTTAATGACGATATGCTAAAGAACGGAAAGCCTTTTGGAAAAGACTACTTTGATGAATTGCTGGAACGTATCCGTGAGATTCGTGCCAGCGAGCGCAGAGCTTATCAGAAAATCACAGACGTGTTTGAACAATGCAGTTATGATTATGATAAGAACAGTGAGATAACAAGAGCCTTTTATGCATTTGTGCAGAATAAGCTTCATTTTGCGGTTACCGGTCAGACTGCAGCAGAACTGATTTATGACCGTGCTGATGCAGAAAAGCCTACTATGGGTCTTACCACATGGAAAGATGCTCCAGATGGAAAAATATTAAAAAGAGATATTATTGTCGCTAAGAATTATCTCAATGAGAAAGAAATGTCCCGCCTAAACAGACTCGTTACAATGTTTATTGATTATGCCGAGCTTATGGCTGAGGATGAGGTTCTCATGAGTATGCAGGATTGGGTAGATCAGACCAACCGGTTTTTAAGCAACAACCGACGCAAGGTTCTTGAGGGCAAGGGAAGAATATCTCATGAGCAGGCTGTCGAAAAGGCTGCAAAAGAATATGATATTTTCCGCGTGCGTCAGGATCAGGAATACATATCGGAATTTGATAAGCAAACCGAGAAATATTTTAAGGGCGAATAGTAAACTGTCATAGTGCGTATTCTCCGATTTTGCAGAGGATATGTCAATGGTCGGATATTTTCTATAAAGAAGGCAGTGAGAATTCCCTGGCGCAGTGCCAGAAATGCGATGATCGGAGGTAGACAAAATGGAATTTATACGTAAAAATTATACAGGCATTTTAGTTTGTTTTGGCATTGCAGTTCCGGCATGGCTGCTTGGCAAGGCGTTTCCGATTATAGGAGGTCCGGTGCTTTCCATATTATTTGGCATGCTGATTGCGCTTTTTTGGAGTGACAAAGGCAAAGCGGCGGCAGGGATCAAATGGACATCCAAAATCATTTTGCAGACAGCGGTGGTACTGCTGGGATTCGGTCTGAATCTTGGCGTTATCTTTGAAACAGGAAAGCAGTCGCTGCCGATCATTGTTTGCACGATCGGCATATCTCTCCTGCTTGCGTGGGCGCTGCATAAGGCGCTGCGCGTGCCTTCGGATACGGCGATTCTTGTGGGAGTCGGCTCGTCGATTTGCGGGGGCTCGGCGATCGCGGCAACCGCTCCGGTCATCGGCGCAGACGACAACGAGGTGGCGCAGTCCATCTCGGTCATTTTCTTCTTTAATGTGCTTGCGGCAATTTTCTTTCCGATGCTGGGAAGCGCAATTGGGTTTGACACGAGCGCGGGAGATGCGTTCGGGATCTTTGCGGGAACGGCAATTAACGATACATCATCGGTAACGGCTGCGGCATCCACCTGGGACAGCATGTGGAATCTCGGCAGCGAAACGCTGCATAAAGCTGTCACGGTAAAACTCACCCGTACGCTTGCGATTATTCCGATTACCTTGGTGTTGGCGGTAGCTCGCGCAAAAAAGAGCGCGAAGGACAGTGGCAAAGCGGAGGGCTTCAGTTTGAAGAGGGCTTTTCCAATGTTTATTTTGTATTTTGTTATCGCATCGGTAATTACCACTGTCTGCATCCAGGCAGGCATGAATGCAGATGTTTTCGCGCCGCTGAAGGATTTATCGAAGTTTTTCATCGTTATGGCGATGGCGGCAATCGGACTGAACAGCAATGTGGTTCAGCTTGTGAAGAGCGGCGGCAGACCTCTGCTTTTAGGAGGATGCTGCTGGATTGGCATTACGGCGGTCAGCCTCGTGATGCAGCACGTAATGGGGATTTGGTAGGAAATACACCTCGAATGAACAAAGATTTGCGTGATACCCTTTCGAACATGGGTATCATAGGGTATCGTTCAGCAGAAGTTTTTCATTTTTTCTATGGCTCAAAGGCAGAAAAGGTGATAGAATAAAGAAAAAAGAACGCACGTTTGCGATGCGAAAAAGACAGGAGAATACGATGCTATATAAAACACATTACGAGTCTCCGCTCGGAGATCTGCTTTTGACGGCGGACGCGCAGGCGCTGACAGGGGTTTGGTTTGACGGGCAGAAATATTACGCGCAGGGACAGGCGGATTTGGAGCCTGAAGCGGGCGCAGCGATTTGCAATGCGCCCTGCAAGGAAGAACATGCACCGCTGCTGGCTGATGTGAAGCGCTGGCTGGACATATACTTTGCGGGAAAAGAGCCGGACTTCGACTTGCCGCTCAATCCGACGGGAACTGATTTTCAGAAAAGCGTCTGGAGCATTCTATGCACGATCCCTTACGGCAAGACCATGACCTACGGACAGATCGCGGCGCAAATCGCGGCAGAGCGGGGTATCGCGCGGATGTCAGCGCAGGCCGTCGGCGGGGCGGTCGGGCATAATCCACTGAGCATCATCGTTCCCTGTCACCGGGTTGTCGGTATGAACGGCAGTCTGACCGGATACGGCGGAGGCATCGACCGCAAGATCAAACTGCTCACGCTGGAGGGCATCGATATGAACGCGTTTTTCGTGCCGAAAAAGGGGACAGCACTGTAAACGCTGTATTATCGGCAATAAAGA
Organism: uncultured Eubacteriales bacterium; assembly: GCA_900551415.1. Lineage (GTDB taxonomy): Bacteria > Bacillota > Clostridia > Peptostreptococcales > Anaerovoracaceae > CAG-238. The sequence goes on along the minus strand of URWB01000029.1, from coordinate 17,178 downwards.
ATGTAATGTTGCCTGTAATCATGAAATATGGTACGATATAATTTAAAGAAGCGTTGGAACAGGGGGTATGCGTATGTACTTGTACCATGGAAGCAATATGAAAGTTGAAACGCCGCAGCTTATTCTTTCAAATCGGACCTTGGACTTTGGATCTGGATTTTACACAACATCTGATGAATCACAGGCAACAAGGTGGGCAAAACTTCAAACAAAGCGCCGAAAAAAGGGAGAAGCGGTACTTTCGATTTACGATTTTGACGAAGAACAAGCGGCGGAGTTAGCACTTTTACGCTTTGAAGAGGCAGACACAAAATGGTTGAATTTTGTAACGCAGAATAGAAAGAATCTGTACAACGGAGGCAAATTTGATCTTGTTATCGGCCCTGTGGCAAATGACACAACTATGCCGGTTTTATCAGATTATATGGCGGGCAATATAACAGAAGAGGTCGCACTGATTCTATTGAAACCGCAAAAACTGGCTGATCAATATGCTTTCCTGACATGGAGAGGGCTTCAGTGCCTGAAATACCTTGGAGGTAAAGAACAATGAGAGAAAATACAAGACCCTCCATTATGCAAAACTTTGATGCGGAGCTCGCAGGGATGATTTCCAAAAGCAGAGGGGTATCGCTTATGGATGGATTGCGGATTTTTTTGAGATCACAAACCCATAAGATGCTTCTTGATAATGAGCTGAGACTTTGGTATTTTAGTCCGCTGGCAATCTTTGATATGTGGGAAAATGAAGAGGCAACAGGCGATCCCGGGAACTCTCTGTATCTGCGAGGTGATGAAATTGACGAAAGAATTTAAGTTTTTTGCCTACCTGCTGGAATGTTATGCGGTGCATAAGGACACTACAGCGGATAAAATTCTGGAAACCCTGGACGAGAAGAATCTTACGCAGTTTGTCTATGACATGTATGAATTATATCACAGCGAAGCAATCGAAAATGCGTTTACCGATCTTGACAGCTTGATCAAAACCGGTAAACCGGCATACTAAGGAAATATGACAATGCGCACTTGCCGACCGAAAAAATCCTTGCGAATTTTTTTCGGTCTTTTTCTTTTGCGCTGAAATGAATCTGCCCGGAATGCGACGGCGCGCAGCGGCGCGCCGTCGGGCGTAAAAGCAAAACCTCCGAAAGACCACTGCTTGGCGCTTCGGAGGTTTTGGATATGATTTTGTTTTTTGCGCGTGCTTTATTTGCCGATGATATCCTCCATTGCGCGCAGGACGTTGCCGTGCAGGAGCATGTCGATCTGATCTTCGTTGTAATGCTTGTGCATCGCGTCGATGACTTTGTCAAAACCGGTGTAATCGACCAGTTCTCCGGTCGTATCGATGCCGTCAAAGTCGGAACCGAATCCGACGTGCTCGATACCTGCTTTGTCGACCATATAATTGAGATGCGTGATGATCTGGTCAACGGTCGCGTAATGGGAGCCTTCTTTTAAGAAAGAGGACTCGAAGTTGATGCCGACCACGCCGCCTGCATTGCCAAGTGTCTTAAGCTGATCGTCTGTCAGGTTGCGTTTGTGCGGGCAGAGCGCCTTGGCACAGGAGTGCGTCGCCAGGAACGGCTTTTTGCTGTGACGTGCGACATCATAGAAACCGCCTTCGGACAGATGAGAAACGTCGATGATCATGCCGAGCGTATTCATCTTGTCGACCACTTCCAGACCGAACGGCGTCAGACCCTGCGCGTTCTGCTGCGCATCGTCGTAGCAAGGATAGCCCATGGAGTTTGGAAATCCCCAGAGCAGCGTGAGCAGGCGTACACCCATATCGTAGACCTCCTGGATCCTTTCGATCTTGCCGTCTACGAAGACGCCGTCCTCGATGGTCAGGAAAGAAGACAGATACCCTTCCTCGGCATTTTTGCGGATATCCGCTGCACAGTAAGCAGGGCGCAGGATATCCTTGTTTTCCTGCATTTCGGAAATGTAGTTTTTGTAAATCGACTTAAACAGGTCGTACGGATCCATGCTTTCCATTTCATGACGAGAAAGATAGATCGCAAAAAACTGTCCCATGCCGCCGTGCTCCTGCATCATCTTGAGATTCAGATGTCCCTTGCCGTCGCGCAGTGCGCGGTCTTCGTGCCGCCAGCACTCGATGAGTGTGTCGCAGTGCATATCTAAAATTTTCATGGATTGATTCATACTTGCATACCTCCCGGAATCATTATATCATGTTGGATATACAAAGAAATAAGCAAAAAACATGCCAGAAGATGTATCGGAAAAATCCGTTTTGACATCCATGGACAAAGAATGCGACTTGTGGTAGACTAAATATAAAACAGTATTTGTCAGAACAGGGGGGTCAGCATGGAAGACGCAATGCGCATCATGGAAGAGATTCTGGAGACGGAATACAAAGGGCTTGTTTATATCAACGAAACGCGTGAAATCGGCTCCTATAGTAGATGTGCAAAAAAAATCACGGGCATTCTTTTGGACAGTGAGCAAAGACATCCGGGCGGACGTATCGAAGAGGGCGATATCGTCATTATCGCAGACAATGAATTGGGGAACGACGATGAGCTGACACCGGAAAGCTTAGAAACGATCGGCATCGCGGATCGGAACATCGAAAAAGACGACGCGCTCCTCGCAGTTGGCGTTTATAAGAACAAAAAAATACAGCCGCAGTATAAATATATCAAGAGCTACAATCCCAATGGACGGTTTGAGCTTGTTACCGATTATCTGGGATTTGAAATCGTGATCCGCATCGATTTCGCGCATAATCACGTGCACATATCGGTGAATGGAGATACGTATTCGATGGTCTATTTCGAAGCGGTCGGACACATGGTCGTGATTGACAGCGTAACCGGAAAGATTAAGTTTTTTCAGGCGAGAGGCTACGGCTTCCGTGGAGAGGAAATCGGCAAGTTGCTTGCCGGTAAGCCATATCTGCCTAAGACAGATTATGAGACGAGCGGAGAGCTGATGCCGACGGTCGGCCTGAACTTTGAGAGCATCATTTACGGAGATGAAATTCTGAAGGAAATCAACAAAATGTTCGCAGCGCCGGATGGGCATACGGAGAGCGGGATTTTTGAGATATACAAAAGGCCGATGTTCTGCGTGCTGACCAGAATCCGCAAGGGCAACGCGCGAGACGGCATCTATTTGATCCTGCAGGATGCGTCTTTACTCGAAAACGTGAGAAAAGAGCGAGATAGTATCATCCAGGCTCTGGAACAACGGCAAAAAAAGAAATTCATGCGCAGACCCTATGGCTGTGATTTTCAGGGCGCGAAGATGGAAGATTTCATCGGAGAAGATCCCGCGATGAATGAGGTTAAGCGGCTGGCGTACAAAGCGTCACAAACGGATTTTAATGTCATCATCACCGGAGAAAGCGGAACCGGCAAATCGAGGCTGGCAAAAGAGATCCACAGGATGGGGAAAAAAGACGCGCCGTTTGTGGAAGTCAACTGTAACGCGATCGCGCCGAGCCTGTTTGAAAGTGAGTTGTTCGGATACGCGCCGGGCGCGTTTACGGGCGCCGCGGCGAACGGCAAGGCGGGGTTCTTTGAGGAAGCGAACGGCGGTACGATCTTTTTGGATGAAATCGGCGAAATCCCGCTCGGGATACAGGTCAAGCTGCTGCAGGTGCTGCAAAACAAGCGGATTTATCGAGTCGGCTCCTCGAAGCCGATCGATGTGAATGTGCGCGTGATTACCGCGACCAATCGAAATCTCGAAGAGGAAGTCAAGAAGGGGAATTTCAGGCAGGATTTGTATTACCGCATCAATGTGTTTCCGATCTGCATTCCGCCGCTGCGCCAAAGGAAGGGAGACTTGTACATTCTGATTAATTCCGTCTTAGATGAGCTTTGCAGCCGATATCATATGAAGCATATGCTGCTGTCGGAGGAAGCGCTGCAAAAGATGATGCATTACAGCTGGCCCGGAAACGTACGAGAGCTGGAAAACGTGATGGAACGCGCAATTACGGTTTGCGATTCGCCGCTGATTTATTCCGAGCATATTTTGATTGAAGAAGATGTCTCGCGATCGACGACACTCAAGGAACAGTTGGAGCGGGAGGAGCGCAGAATCCTCGCGGAGACGCTCGCGCTGAACCACTACAAGCGGCGCGAAACGATGGAAGCGCTTGGGCTTTCCAAAAGTGTATTTTACGAAAAACTGAAAAAATATCAGCTGGGAGAAGATTAAGCAGAAGAAACAAAGGGACAGGAATTCCTGACGGAACGCCTGTCTCTTTACTTTTGCCGCTATTTTATGTAGATTCTAGGAGGACGCGCGGAGATCCGCGCGAGGATATCGTTCTTGTTGGTGCCTGCCAGCGTGGAGGCCTCCTGAATACTCATTTCGTTCTCGCCGCTTCCGTAGATGGTGGCCCAATCGCCCTCGGCAACGTCCGCGATTTCGGTAACGTCCGCCATGACCTGATCCATGCAGAGCACTCCGACCAACGGACAAGGGACACCCTTGATGGTGACATAGCCCTTGTCGCGCAGATTGCGCGGGTATCCGTCGGCATAGCCGAACGGCAGGGTTGCAATCACAGAATCCCGCGGCGCTCTCCAAAGATAATCGTAGCTGACGCCTTCTCCTTCTTTGATATGGTGAAGCTGGGAAATCGCGGCACGGAAGGTAAGCACCTGCTCGACCGGAACAAACCCCTTGTGGAAACCACGCATGCCGTAAATCAGCGCGCCCACACGCACCATATTCAAGCGGAAGTGCGGATCATCGACTGTGGCGATGCTGTCCGCCAGATGGTAGTAGCGGAAGTGGATGCCCTCGGTCTTTAGCTGATCGGCAATTTCCGCGAACAAATGATACTGTTTGTCATTTTCTTCGTCATTGACCAGCGCCAGATGTGAAAAAAGTCCCTCCGCTTCGACGCGCGGCAGCGCAGTGATTGCGCGGATCGTCTGCAGGGTCTGCCCGCGGTCCTTCGCGTCCAGTCCGAGGCGATGAAACCCGGTGTCCAGTTTGATGTGTACCTTCACTTTTTTTCCCGCTTTTTCGGCCAACTCGTTCAAAAGCTCCGCCTGCCGCAGACTGAAGATGGTCGCGGTAATGTCGAAATCTACGATGTGAGAAAGGTATTTGTCCGGTGTATGTCCCATGATAAAAACCGGATAGGCTGGGTAAGCTTTTTTGATTTCGACGGCTTCCGACAGGGTCGCCACCGCGAGATAGTCCGCGCCGCTTTCCATCAGAGTTTCGGCGATGCCGACCGCGCCGTGACCGTATGCGTTGGCCTTGACTACGGCTGTAATGGCAGTGTCCGGACCGACCAGCTGGCGGATCAGCCGCATGTTGTTCGCGAGTTTCTTTAAATCAATCTCTACGAGCGTATCTCTGAGAACTTCCTGCATCATCATTCGATCTCCACCCCCATGATTTTTAGTACTGCCAACACTTCGGATAGAATTCCGATACGGATACAATTCTCGTCCGGATTGAGAATGGCGGAATGCAGTGCCTCCTCCGGTGTTCCGGGCGTATGACAGCCAAGGTTAAAATAGAGGCCCTTGGCCGCGTGGCAGAAATAGGCAAAATCGTCCGCACCCAGGCTGGACTTCGGATTGAGAAGGATGTTTTTGTCACCAAGCTTTTCGCGGCAGATCTCGGAAACGCTGTCGAGCAGCTCCTGATTGTTGATCAGTGTCGGATAGCTGTCCTGATAATCTACGACACAGCTCGCGCCGTAAGCCTTGGCGATATTTTCGAAGAGTTCGCGCAGCTGCGATTTGATGGAGTCGCGGAGCTGCATATCGAGCACGCGGATGATGCCGCTAAAAACGGTTTTGTCCGGAATGATGTTTCCCGCGGTGCCGCTGTGAAAGCTTCCGACAGTGATTAAGGCCGCGTCAACCGGATGGATGTGACGGGTGATGATGCTCTGCAGAGAACCTACCATGTTGCAGGCCGGAAGCAGCGGATCGATGCCGGCGAAGGGACTGGCGCCGTGACAGGATTTGCCTTTGACGGTGACGGTAAACATCGTGGAGGCCGCATTCATGCAGCCGGGCATAAACTCCAGCTTGCCGACATCCACAGACGGTTCGATGTGCAGACCGATGACGGTATCCACACGGGGGTCCTCAAGACAGCCTTCTTCGATCATAGGCTTCGCGCCGCCGCGGGTTTCTTCGGCGGGCTCAAATAAAAAGACGCTTGTTCGCGGAAGCTCCTCCTGCAGCGCTTTGAGTACCGAGGCAGTACCGAGCAGAACCGCGGTGTGGATATCGTGTCCGCAGGCGTGCATGACCCCGTCGTTTTGAGATTTGAACGGCAGCTCGACCTTTTCCTGGATCGGCAGCGCGTCCATATCCGCGCGGATCGCGACAGCCGGCTCCTTGGATTTTGTCGTGAGAACTGCTTTGATGCCATGTCCCGCGATTTCAGAGCGGTAAGGAATTCCAAGCTGCTTTAATTCGGCACGAACGCGCGCGGAGGTATGCACCTCGTGCTCGCTCAGCTCCGGATTTTGGTGCAGATCGCGGCGGATCTGCAAGCTTTTCCCGGCGGCGGCATCGACCAGGTCCTGAATTTTGTCATAACTGATTTTCATATGAGACAGCCTCCCTTGACTTTGTAATTGTTTTGCGTTATATTCTAACTATTATAACAGAAAAACGTTGCAAGAAGTATGCCGAGAGGAGAAACGAATGGAAAAAATAAAGATCGCTATAGGGCTGGCCATCATCGTGGCATCGTTTGTATATATCCTTAGAAACAAGAGCTCCATGCTGGATAATCTGATGAAAAAAAGCGTGGAGGATTACGAAAAACAAAAAAAGATTCAGGACAAGGCGAAGGATGTCGTGGACGGTAAGGCCGATGCCTTTGATACCATCGCGGATACGGTCAAGCCGGTCATCGAGGACATCAAACAAAGACAAAAGCCGCAATAGCGCGGGCATGTGGGTATCAAAATAAGGAAAAGAAAAGCCCTTTCGATCAGGAGAGGGCTTTTGTCATGTGTGCGGATTTTTTGACGCGGATTAGCGGAAGGTTTCCAGCAAGCCGAGGATGACGGCAATCGGCGTGAAGCAGTTGAGGCCTAAAAGCACATCCAGACAGGCATAGGCGAAGGAAACGTACTTCCATTTGCGGCTGTAGCCGGGCACTTCCTTGTAGGAACGATACACCACAAAGCGTTCCGCGTCTCCGATGGCGGCTTCTCGTTCCTTGAGCAGGTCGTAGAAGCGTTTATGCTCCAATACGTTTATTTTGCCGTCACGAAAGAACGGGATGAAAAAGAGCGCCTTGCGCTTGTCAGAGGCGTCCTCTTTGCGCGCGAAGAAGCGGATGCCGCGTTTGTCGAAAAAAACCGCTCGTGCGTTTTCAAAAAGAAACTCTTTTTTGGTGCGAAGCAGACGGTTGTGATAGATCGCTTTTTCGCTGTTAAATTCGGTATAGCACAGTTTGTGGCCATTCGAGAGGAGGAGCCAAAAAGCGAAAAACAGCGCGTTGACGGTAAGCTCCAGCGGCAGGTTGATCTGATCCGCGTAGCCCTCGACCTGATAGAGGACAATTTGGATATCCATAATGGAACGGAGCACCAGATAAAAGGCGCAGATATAAAAAAGCAGCTGCTTGGGGACATTCGTATAGGTATAAGTCAGTTTGTTCATGTGTGTTCTCCTCATTAGGACTTTCGACGCGCTGTCGCGGGATGCGGCAAAAAGCGCGCAGATCTCGTCATCGAAATCATTATATCATCATATGATAAAATAAGCAAAATTTATGCCGCGAAAAAACGGTACGAATTACAGAAAAAATTCCGGTTTTCGCACTTTTTTCGCAAAAATCTGCTCAGAATAGTCCTAAAAACAGGACGTTATTTCCTAGATTCAGGACAAAACAAGGAAGGGGGCGTGCGTGTGACGAAAATATGAAGAAATCGTGATTTTCCTTCACGAAAAAACAGAGAGTGCCAAAATCCCTTGTTTTTCGCGGGGAAAGCGCATGGGTGGCGGAGAACTTCTTGTTTTTTGCTTTTTTTGGCATATAAATTGCAATTATCTGAAAACGTCATAATAAAAATTTGTCGGATTATATGAAAAGGAGGAACGATATTATGATGAACTATATCTGGGTCGGATTAGTCGTAATCGCGGTTATCGCGGGCGCTTTTACCGGCACAATGGAAGGCGTTTTGAACAACATCTTTGATTTTGCGAATACCGCTGTCGAAATCTCTCTCGGTTTGATCGGCATCATGGCATTCTTCTGCGGACTGATGAAGGTCATGCAGGAAGCGGGTATCTGCGACAAGCTCGCGAAGGGGATTGCGCCGGTTATGACCAAGTTATTCCCGGAGGTTCCAAAGGATCACCCGGCGATGTCCGCGATGGCACTTTGGATTGCTGCCAACATGCTGGGTATCGGTAACGCCGCGACACCGTTCGGCTTGAAGGCGATGCGTGAGCTGCAGACGCTGAACCCTACCAAGAGCATCGCAACCAACGCACAGTGCATGATGCTCGCGATCGGTACGACTTCCGTAACCCTGCTTCCGGTTACCGTCCTTGGTCTGCGTGCCGCGGTACAATCAGATGGCGCTGCGGAGATCATCGTTCCGGTTATCATCGCGACCACAATTTCTACCGTTGTCGGTATCGTATTTACTTTGATCTTCCAGAAGACAAAGAGATGGAAATGGGAAAACGTAATCGAAAAAGAAATCGCAGCCGGAACATTAGAACTGAACGAGCACTATGCAGGCGGAGAAAACCCGATCGTGCTTCCGGAAGGCTATGTCTGCAAGTATGCGGAAGAAGAATAGGAGGGACTATAAATGACATTTTCAGATGTAATGACATTAATATCGAACTGGGCGATTCCTCTGGTTGTAGCTCTTGTATGCTTCTGGGCTATCTTGAAGAAGGTGCCGGTATATTCTATATTTACGGAAGGCGCAAAGGAGGGCTTCTCCACCGCTGTGATGATTATCCCGTATCTGACCGCAATGCTGTGCGCGATCGGAATGTTCCGCGCGTCCGGCGCGATGGATTGGCTGTGCGCGATCTTAGATCCGGTTACCAGCTTGATCGGATGCCCATCCGAGATCCTGCCGCAGGCCATCATGAGATCCTTCTCCGGCGGCGCGTCCGAGGGCATGCTTGCTGACCTGCTCGCTACCTATGGCACGCAGTCTAAGATCGGCCGTATCGCTTCCGTAGCGCAAGGCTCCACCGAGACCACTTTCTACATCATCGCGGTTTACATGGGTTCTGTAGGCGTTTCCAACGCGAGACATTCTGTTGCTGCAGGTCTTTTAGGCGACTTAGGTTCCCTGCTTGCCGCGGTAGCAATCGTAAATATTATGTGGTTCTAAGCACATAAAATATTTTGGAGGAGATAAAAACAAATGAGATATCCTAAAAAACTGGAAAAGGGCGCAACCATCGGCATCATCTGCCCAAGCTCACCGATCAGCGCGGAACGCGAGGTACAGTGTGTCAGCGTGCTGGAGGAGATGGGCTTTAAGGTAAAAAAGGCTGACAATCTGACCAAGAATTACGCCGGCTATATGGCAGGCACAGGCGAAGAAAGAGCAGCCTGGATCAACAAGATGTTCGCGGACAAAGAGGTGGACGCGGTCTTCTGTGTCAGAGGCGGCGACGGCGGTTCCCGCGTGATCAGACACCTGGATCTGGATATCATTAGAAGCAATCCAAAAATCTTTGTAGGATACAGTGATGTAACATGCCTGCACATGCTGTTTAATCAGAAGTGCGACCTGGTTACGTTCCATGGACCGATGGTATCGTCCAACATGGTGGACGCTTTTGATGATGATACCAAGAACGCGTTCTTTGACGCGCTGACCGCGGAGGATACCTATGAATTCAAGAATCCCGCGGAGGAGCCGCTTGAGGTTCTCAAGAGCGGGAAAGCGACCGGTCCGGTCATCGGTGGAAATCTTTCTTTGATCTCGGCAGCAGTCGGAACGCCGAGCGAAATGGACACGGAGGGCAAGATCATCTTCATTGAGGAAGTAGAAGAGCCGCTCACAAAAATTGAAAAATGGACTTATCAGCTGAAGCTGGCAGGTGCTTTCGATAAGTGCAAGGGCGTTCTGCTTGGGCAGTTCACCTCGGTTTCCAACAAATATCAGCCGGAATACGATGTGAAAAAATTGTACGAAGATCTGCTTGCGGAATATGATATTCCGGTTATGTACAACGTACAGTCCGGCCACGGCGACAAGATCATTACGATTCCGTTCGGTGCGGCGTGTACGATGAATACAGAAGACAAGACGATTGTTTTTAAGGTGGAAAGATAGACTATCCATCCAAGACAGACACGACTCGCAGCCTGCGTGCCGGACCTCATTTGTCCGATGCGCAGGCTGTAAAAAAAATAAAAAGAGGAGAAATAGGATATGATTTGTGATAACATTCGCATATCAGAGGATGGGAGACACCTGCTTTTTGCCGGACAGGATGTTGTGGAGCTGGCAAAAAAATACGGAACACCGCTCTATCTGATGGACGAGGACAAAATTCGCGAAAAATGCAGATTGTATAAAAACGCTCTGCACAAATACTACGGAGAAAAAGCGAGGCCGCTTTACGCTTCCAAGGCAAACTGCTTCAAGAGGCTTTATGAGATCATGTCCGAGGAAGGGATGGGCATCGACGTTGTTTCCGCCGGTGAAATTTATACGGCGCTGCAAGCCGGCTATGACATCCAAAACGCATATTTTCACAGCAATAATAAGACAGACTGGGACATCCGATACGCGATAGAGCATAATATCGGTTACTTTGTCGCGGACAATGCAGAAGAAGTTGACGCGATTGACCGGGAAGCGAAGCGGCAGGGAAAGACGCAAAAAATTCTGCTTAGACTGACCCCGGGCATCGACACACATACGTTTGAAGCTGTTTCTACCGGCAAGGTCGATTCAAAATTCGGACAGGCCATTGAAACCGGACAAGCGGAAGAAATCACCAAACATACGCTCGCGAAGGAAAATATTTCTCTTGAAGGCTTCCACTGCCATCTGGGCTCACAGATTTTCGCGGAGGATGTTTTTGAGCGCGGCGCGGTCATCATGCTGGAGTTTATCGCCAGGATGCGCGAAGCGTATGGATATACATGCAGACAATTAGACCTGGGCGGAGGCTTTGGTGTTAGATATACAGAATCCGACCCGGTGCTTGATATTGATAAACGAATCAGCGAGATTGCGGCTGTCGTCAAGGCAACCTGCGCGAAACTCTCGCTCGAGATGCCGGAGATCCGCATGGAACCGGGCAGATCCATTGTGGGTGACGCCGGCATGGTACTGTATACCGTCGGAACGGTTAAAAAAATTCCGGGATACAAAAACTATGTATCCATCGACGGAGGTATGCCGGATTCTCCGCGCTACGCGCTCTATAAATCCAAGTACACCTGCTATGTGGCGAACAAGATGGACGAAAAGGCTGACTTTGAGGCTTCTGTCGTCGGAAGATGCTGCGAGTCCGGAGACATCATTCAAGAAAACGTCATGATGCCGGCTTCCGTGCAGAGGTATGATACCATCGCGGTCTGTACGGCGGGCGCTTATCACTATTCTATGGCCTCCAATTATAACCGCCTGCCGAAGCCCGCGACCGTCATGCTGCGCGGCGGGAACGAGAATTACGTTGCAGTAAAAGCGCAGACCTTTGAGGATCTGGTTCGAAATGAGCTGTAACACACATCATTGATGTAGGAGACAAACGGGGAGACACTACAGTCTCCCTCTCTTTATGCATTGGATGGGCTTGACAAAAGCAGCGATTCATGCAATACTTGCAGGCAGAAACACAGCGATTGAATGGCAGGGGTAAACAATGCAAACAGAACAGCAACTGATCAATGAAAAGATATCGACGCGCAAGATCGTCCTTTTGCTCGCGTGGCCGGCGATCCTGGAGCAGATCATGCAGACCATGGTGAGTTATGTCGATCTGGCGATGGTGGGAAGCATGGGTGTCAACGCAGCAGCCTCGGTAACGATCAATACGAGTCTGCTGTGGATGATCAACGGAATCATTTGGGGTCCGGTGACGGGATTTTCTGTTTTGACGGCCACAGCTGTCGGTCAGAATAACCCGGAAAAGGTCAAAAAAATCATGCGGCAGGCGATAATTGCCATGCTGCTTTTAGGGCTGATTATGCTGACGCTGATCGAAGGGATCGCTCAATTTTTCGCGAGGGTGATGGGCGCAGAACCGGACATCATACCGGATGCGCGCGGTTATCTGATGCTGATCGGCTTTGGTATTCCGTTTCAGATCATGCTTGCAGTCTGCAGCGGCCTTGTGCGGGGCCTTGGCGACACCAAAACGCCGATGCTGTACAATGTGCTGTTTAACCTCATCAATATCGTGCTGAACTATCTGCTGATCTATCCGGTCGGCAGCGTGAAGCTGATGGGCTTCACTGTCAGGACCATCGGACTGGGGCTTGGCGTACGCGGCGCGGCACTCGGCACGAGCGGCGGCGCGCTCATCGCGGGGCTTTTGATGCTGCGGGTGCTGTTTTCCAAGAGGCGCGCGATTTCAATCGGGGTGCGGGACGACTATCGCCCGGACAAAGTAATTGTGCGGCAGATGCTGTACCTGAGCGTTCCGGTGATGTTTGAGCGTATCAGTATTTCCTTCGGGCAGATCTTGACATCGGCGCTGGCGACGGGTCTGGGAACCGCGGCGCTGGCCGCGCACCAACTGGCAAATACCGGAGAATCGATCTGCTATATGCCCGCGTTTGGTTTCGGGATCGCCGTCACAACATTGGTCGCGCAGTCTGCAGGTGCCGGACGCGAGGATTTGAAGCACGAATACGCGCGGCTGTGCATGATCTATGACCTTATGATCATGTGTACGATGGCAGCTTTGATGTATGTGTTCGCACCACAGCTGATGGGCTTCTTTATCGCTGATGCGGCGGTCATCAAAGCGGGAGCCGTGCTGCTGCGGATTCAGACTTTCGCAGAGCCATGTCTGGCGGTCAATTATGTGGCAACCGGCATTATGAGAGGCGAGGGTGATACGAAATGGCCGTTTCTGATCGCTGTCATCGGCATGTGGGCAGTCAGACTGCCGCTATCCTTCCTTTTTGTGAAGGGGTTTGGACTGGGCTTGGAGTTTCTGTGGGTTGCGATGGCCTGTGACTGGATCTCGCGGGCGGTTCTGTGCTGGATCCGCCTGAAGAAAGGCAGAAGGACATTTTGACGCAATAAAAAAAGCAAACAGCCTTTGCGGGCTGAAGGAGGGAATCTCAATGAAATTTACGAAAATGCAAGGGGCAGGCAATGATTTCATTGTCATCAATAATATGGAAGAAAAATTACCGCAGGCGCAGTTTGCGGCGCTGGCCAGACGGCTATGCACGCGGCGCATGTCGATTGGCGCGGATGGCATGATGATCGTGGACGCGCCGCAAAACGGCGGCGATTACCGCATGTATTTTTATAATGCGGACGGTAGCCTCGGAGAAATGTGCGGCAACGGCGCGCGCTGTATCGCCAGATACGGGTACGAAAAGGGGCTGGCAGGCGAGACGCAGCGTGTGGAGACGACGGCCGGACTGGTCGTCGGACAGCGCAGGGATAAGCGGATGTACACCGTACGTCTGAATGACATTACGAAGTTTGCGCAGGACGTAACCGCAAAGATCGACGGTAAAGCAGTGCAGTGCGACTATTTGGAGCTTGGCGATCCCGGACTGCCGCACGCGGTCGTGCTGCTGGATGGCGACTGCGCGATGACACAGGAGGCTCTGCGCGAGCTTGGGCGCAAGCTGCGGGCAAATAGCGCGTTTCCGAAGGGCGCGAATGTGAACTTCTGTCGGGTGATCGGCGAGAACGAAGTGGAAGAACTGACCTATGAACGCGGTGTTGAGGACTTCACGCTGGCTTGCGGCACAGGCACCGGCTCTGTCGTTGCGGCGCTGATGCGCAGAGGACTTGTCAGCGGTGAGAATACCCGCGTGCACGTACCGGGCGGCGAGCTGTTTATCACCTTAAATACAGATCCGCAGACCGAGAAGATCACGGATATCTACCTGACCGGCCCGACCAATATCGTCGCTGAGGGAGAAGTCTGCGACGAGGAGTTGAATGTGCTTTTATAACCTGTGTATAACCCGTGAACATGATCCGGGCGTGATGTGACGAACGAAAAAGCGCGCACCACGAAACCGATGTTTCGTGATGCGCGCCAAAAGGTGGATATTCTTATTTCGCTGTTTCGCGAGCGTCGGTAAACAGCTGACTCCAACTGCCGCGCGGGTACGCATGCGCAGGATTTTCCCAGCGTTCCTGACGAAGATACAACCCGACGAGCTGCTCCTGACGATTCTCGCACTGCTGTCTGTAATAGTTTTTCATGTTATCGAATAATGTCTGTTTCATAGATATTTTCCTCTCTTTCTGATTCTAGTGTTTTTTAGCAATGGTGTTTCGATTAAAAATATCGTATGACTAATTGAAGCCTTCGCTCTTTGCACTCCCGCGGTCAACCGCTCGCGGTATGCAAGGAAGGCCGATGAAATTCGTATTCACGCAGCGGTTCCCCCTTTCTTCCCGGCGCCCTTCTGGGCGAGGATCGTGATATATACAGAAGAAAACTTTCGAGGTCCGGTGCGGACCGCGGCTTTTCTGTTCATGGATTTGTGGGAGCTGTGGTCAAAGCAAAGGCAGCAAAACAGATTAGCAAGATGTTCGGTAATCATTTGTTGTTTTGATTCTTTATTTAACGTTTTTTCTTTGGAGCTCCGAATGCTTGCTCGCACTTATTTTTTTCACCGCTGCTGTCTTTTCGCTTATCTTGAAACATATTCTTATCAATGAATCTAAGGAGGAGATTCTCTTGACCTTCGGATTAGCTCGATTTTGCCGGTAATCCAAACATGGAGATATCTAAGTGGATTTTTGTATTCAAAAAGACTGCAGCCCCCATGGTGCGAAAACACCAAAAGACCACAGCCCGTTTTTACTGTGCATTTGCTTGTTTCATTTTGCCCGCGCTCGTCCGACGCGGCAAATGGTAAATCTATGCATGTCTCCTGACTCAGACCTCAGCACTTTACCTACCTTCCCAAATGTTCCGAACGTTCAGTGGTATTACAGATAAAGCTCCGTCAATACAGTGGCGGGACCGCGCAGGATTCTCACCTGCTTCCATCTTAGCCTCCTGCCCAGCCGCCCGCAGTCTGCAAAGCGCCGCGCAAGAAGAACATAAATTATCTTTTGTGATTCTGTTTTCACTCGTAAGTATAGCACAGGCCGGAAACAAATACAACCCCCTTACCATGTATAACATGCAGTGTGCTGGTAAAAAACTGCATATTTTTGCGGAAATAAAACAAAAACGGGTATAAGGCATGTGTGAAAGGAAAATATCAAGTCGTTTTGTAATTTGCTGATGATTCGTTCACTTTTGCCAATACTAGCAAGGTAAAAGGGAGGTAATGCAAATGAATCAGAGAAACAGACGATATGGATATGTGCGTGTATCAACAAAAGAACAAAATGAGGACAGACAGCTGCTGGCGATGCAGCAGGTCGGCATTCCCGCGGGCTGCCTCTTTACAGACAAGCAGTCCGGCAAGGATTTTGACCGACCGGCCTATCGCAGGCTGCTGCATGTCCTGCGGGAAGGAGACATTCTGGTAGTCAAGAGCATCGACCGGCTCGGCAGGGATTACGAAGAGATCATCGAACAGTGGCGCTGCATCACCAAGGAAATCAAAGCAGACATCAAGGTGATCGATATGCCGCTGCTGGATACGACCCTGAGTAAAGATCTGCTCGGCACATTCATCGCAGATCTGGTGCTGCAGGTTTTGTCGTTCGCCGCCGAAAACGAGCGGGAAAACATCCGGCAGCGGCAGCGCGAAGGTATCGAAGCCGCCCGGGCGCGCGGCGTGCGTTTTGGCAGACCCTGTGTCGAGATCAGCCCGGAAGCTGCAGATGCGATTCTGCGATATAAGCAAAAAAAATTGCCCCTGCAGCAGGCGCTTATACAAAGCGGGCTGAGCCAAGGCACCTTCTACCGGACCATGAAAGCAATGGAGCTTTGACTTTTCAAAAGGTACACTTTTTGGTAGTGAATTCGACAAAATACGACAACAGCATTTTTTCACAAGTTCGACACATTTTTATCAAAATATATTGCTTTTTAGTTTTTGATATGATAGGATATAGGTGTTCAAAAGACAAAAACTATGTAAATGAATAGTTTCGGAGACTTACCAAAAAGTGTACCTTTTGGTAATCCTGTCGAAAAAAGACGAGAAATTGAGCAACACAAGCTCGCAGTATCAAGATATACTGGTAAAAAGAGGATAACTAACGGAAATGGTTGAGAGACCAACTGTACCAGCAACCGTAATGCCTGCATGACAGGACAAGTTCGGGAGACGAGTTATCGTTCAGATGGAAAAATCTCTTGGCAGTAGAATTTTGCATCAATGAAGAAAAGGTAAGAACGGCATATAGAGCATTCCAGTTACAGCGGCTTGCATGCTTGCCGATCGGCACTTTTCAAACTGTAGACAGAGCGCATAACGACATGCACCGCATACAGAAACATTGATGATCTGAATTTAGAGGAACTGCCAAAGACGGCAGTTTTTTTGTGCTCTTTCATCCTTTTAGGGCGATGCTGCGAAGGAAAGCACCGCCCTTAGGGCAGCAATACATAGTAGTGTGAAGTAATGCAGAGGCAAAACGAAACGATGCAGGCAAACACAAAAATGAAAAATGAATCAATTACAGGCTTTTGTGGCAGTTTGAGCCTGAGATAAAACAGACATCCTTATATATCCTTACAGCGGGCGGAGGCAAAAGGGAAGCGCCGCCCGCAAAAGGAAACAGAAATAGAGCATAGATAGAAACTGCAAAAGCATTTTGTCTATCAGAAGGAGATGGAACATGAATCAGCGAGAACTGAAACAGAGCATCGAGGAGGATCCGAACCTGACCGATTCGGAAAAGGCGCGGAAGCTCAACGCGCTGTGCGCGCCCTACACCAAAATGAGCGATGAGGAATTGCTGCAGCTGGTGCGGGATTTCACCATGGAATACGGCAGAGAGCCTATGCGAAAAGACGTGCTGTATGACCGGGAACTCAAAAAACGGTTCGGACCATGGACGAGAATGCTTGAAAAAGCAGGAAC
>URWB01000028.1 GCA_900551415.1 uncultured Eubacteriales bacterium | reverse complement strand
GGGCAGGCAGGGGATGACGTGACACAAACAGGCGCGCATGGGAACGCGGCTACGGTCGGGCAGGCAGGAAATGCCGGAGAGACGGACGCAGTCTTGCTGCAGGCTGCGAAGCGCCGTCTCCTGATCAATTTGACACAGATTCTGGCAGGAAAGAATCTGTTTCTGACCAAGAAGATGGAGCATCTGACGCGGCGGACGACGCGGCAAAAGCTGTTATCATATTTATCTGATGTGCAGCGCCGCGCGGGCAGCGCGGCTTTTGATATTCCGTTTGATCGTCAGGAACTGGCGGATTTTTTGGCGGTGGACCGCAGTGCGATGTCGGCAGAGCTGTCCAAGCTGCGCAGAGAGGGCGTGCTGGAATATCGCAAAAATCATTTTCTTCTGAAGCTGCCGCAAATGTGAAAACTTTGTGAAAAGCGGATTTTCTCAAGTCTCCTGCCTTGTGAGAACAAGCCAAACGTGATAAAATGAATTGTTACAGACGATGATAATAGTTGCATCGCATTTTGACGATGTGACGATCGTCAATAAAGTTTGGAGTATGCATATGTCAAGATTCAGTGTAAAAAAACCGATGACGATCTTTGTCTCGGTCATCATTGTTCTCGCGCTCGGCATCGTCTCACTTGTCAAGATGACGCCGGACCTTTTGCCGAGCATCGATCTGCCGTATGTGGTTGTGATGACGACCTACCCGGGGGCGACGCCGGAGGAAGTGGAGCAGACGGTCAGCAAGCCGCTCGAGCAGAATCTGGCGACGGTCGAGAACCTTAAATCGCTGCAGTCGATCTCCAACGCCAACTACTCACTGGTGGTTCTGGAGTTTGAGAATGATGCGGATATGAATACGGCCATCGTCAATACCATGCAGGGCGTGGACCTTGTCGAGGGCTCGTGGGATGAGGAAATCGGCTCGCCATACATCATGAAGATTAACCCGAATATGATGCCGATCGCGATCGCGGCGGTGGACAAAAAGGGCGCGACGACCGAGGAGGTTTCGACTTTTGTGGAGGATGAGCTGATGAATCAGCTGGAGGGCATTACGGGGGTCGCGAGCATCAGCACAGGCGGATTGATCGAGTCGAAGGTCAACGTCAGCATCAACGAAAACAAGATTGAGAAGTTGAATAAGAAGCTGCTTGGCGAGGCCAGCCCGTCCCTGGCGAATGCCAAGGGGAAGCTAAGCGGCGGTCTTGCGCAGATCAAAAAGGCGGAGGCGAAGCTCGCCGAGAGCCGCAAGACACTGGAGCAGACAAAAAACGATACCTATGACAAGCTGGCCCAGACCAGCGCGCAGCTGGATGTCGCGGTGGCAAGGGCCAGCGCGCTGGAAACGCAGATCAAAACCTTAGAGGGGCGCAAAGCGGCGATCGAGGCACAAATCTCGCAGGGAATCTACGGCAGTGCCGCGGGGATCACGCTGGCGGAGCTGCAGGAACAACAGAAAGATGTCGAGAGCCAGCTGACGATCCTGCAGATGGACAGCACGCAGGCAGAGGCGCAGGTAAACGAGCTGCAGAGCGCATACCAGCAGGCAGAACGCGGCACGTATACGGCGCAGGAGAATCTGGACGAAGCCTATGCGAAGCTGAACACCGCACAGGCACAGCTCAAATCACAAAAAGCACAGTTAAACTCCGCGATGGCGCAGCTCAACGCAGCAGGCAGCCAGTCGCTGCAGGCGGCGGGACTTGGCTCGATGATTACGTTGGACATGGTTTCCGGGGTGCTGCAGGGACAGAACTTCTCGATGCCTGCCGGTTATATCCAAGAAGACGGGGTGAAATATCTGGTCAGCGTCGGGGACGAGCTGACAGATCTGGCGGAAATCAAAAATCTGTACTTATTCCATATCGACGGGCTCGGTGATGTCAAGCTGTCCGATGTGGCGGACGTGTTCATGAGCGATAACAGCGACGCGGTCTATGCGAGCATCAACGGCAATCCTGCGGTGCTGCTGACCTTTTCGAAGCAGTCGAACTATCCGACGGCGACGGTTTCCGATAACATCGCGGACAAATTCGCGAAGCTTTCGGACAAATATGAGGGCTTGACCTTCACGACGCTGATGGATCAAGGCGAATATATCTATCTGATCATTCACTCGATTCTCGAAAGTCTGGCGTATGGGGCACTCTTTGCGGTCGTGATCCTGCTGCTGTTTCTGCGTGACATGAAACCGACTTTCATTACGCTTTTGAGTATTCCGATCAGTATCACGTTTGCGATCGTGCTGATGTATTTTTCCGGGATCACGATCAACATGATCTCACTTTCGGGACTGGCGGTCGCGGTCGGTATGCTGGTCGATAACTCGATCGTTGTCATCGAAAATATCTTCCGCCTGCGGCGCGCGGGCGTGCCGCCGAAGAAGGCGGCGGTGGCAGGCGCGAAGGAGGTCGGCGCGGCGATCACGTCTTCGACACTCACAACGGTCTGCGTATTCGCGCCGATCGTGTTCGTGCAGGGGATTACCAGACAGCTGTTTACCGATATGGCGCTGACGGTGACTTATTCGCTGCTTGCCAGTCTGATCATCGCGATGACACTGGTGCCGTCGATGGCTTCCATGATGTTTATCAAAGAGCCGAAGCCGGAGGGCAGAGGCTTCGAGGGTTTCAAGCGCGGCTACCGCAGACTGCTCGCGTGGAATCTGCGCCATAAGGCTCTGGTACTGATCCTTGTGCTTGTGCTGTTCGGTTACAGCGTCTATGGCACGCTGCAAAAGGGCTTCATCTTCATTCCGGATATGGCGACACCGCAGCTTTCGGGCACGATGAAAATGAATGATGAGGACGCAAGCCTTGCGGATACCAAAAAGATGGCGGACAAAGTCCTCGATAAGATGAAAAAGACCGAGGGTGTTGAAACCGCGGGCGGGATGCTTAGCTCGGGCAATATGCTTTCCTCAGAAACTTCTGAGACAGAAGTCAGCCTTTACATCATCGTCGATCAGGAAACGGACCTGTCCGGCGGTGAAATTGCGGATAAGATTGAAGCAGGCTGCAAGGACCTCGACTGCAGTGTGGAGATTCTCAGTTCCTCGTCGATGACGTCTTACACTTCGGCGCTCGGCGGTTCGGGTGTGGTGGTGCGTCTCTTTGGCACCGATCAGCAGCTGCTGCAAAAAGCGGCGAGGACGGCTGGCAAGGCGCTCGCCAAGGTCGAGGGCATCGCGGAGGTTGACAACGGATTGGTCGATGCGGAGCCGGAGCTGCACTTTACGATCGACAAGGATGCGGCGATGAAGAACGGGCTGACGGTCGCGCAGGTTTTCGCGCAGGTTTCGAAGGCTTTGACTTACGAAAAATCGTCTTCTTCCATCACGCTTGACGGTGATGCCTACGACATTATCGTGTCTGACGGGGACGAAAGCAGTATGACGATCAAAAAGCTCAAAAATCTGGAGCTGGAGGGTAGTGACGCGGACGGCAAAACGAAGACGGTCAAGCTGAGGGATATCGCGAAATTAGAAGAGACACAGACGCTGCCGTCGGTTTCCCGTTTGGATCAGAGGACTTATCTGTCTGTCAGCGGCAGCATCGACGAAGCACACAACGTAACGCTGGTCACACAGGAGGCAGAGAAGGCTTTCGCAAAGCTCGACCTTCCGGCGGGCGTGATTTATGAATTCACCGGTGAAAACGAGACGATCATGGACGCGATGCAGGATCTGCTGACGATGATGGGGCTCGGCATTCTGCTGGTTTATCTGATTATGGTGGCGCAGTTCCAGTCGCTCAAATCGCCGTTCATCGTCATGTTTACGATTCCGCTGGCGTTTACGGGAGGACTTTTGGCGCTGCTGATCTTCGGCAAGGAGCTTTCGATTATCGCGATGATTGGCTTGATTCTCCTGGTCGGCGTCATCGTCAATAACGGCATCGTGCTTGTGGACTATACGAACCAGCTGCGGGCGCGCGGAATGGAAAAGCGCGACGCGATCATCATGGCAGGTTCCACACGTATGCGTCCGGTTCTGATGACCAGCTTGACGACGATCCTGGGTCTGATCGTCATGGCGGTCGGCAAGACCGCCGGCACCGATATGATGCAGCCGGTCGCTCTGGTCTGCATCGGCGGACTGGTCTACGCGACGGCGCTGACCCTGCTGGTCGTACCGATCATGTATGACATCTTTAACGGGGAGACCTACAAGGCGGTCAAGAACGAGGATATCGATATCAGCGATATTGTGCTGGAATAGCGAGTGCTGACATTTGACAGCATAAATTTGATAACATAAAAGAACAAGGCAAAACAAAAAGCGGCCTGCGCGGCGGAGATATCCTCCATCGCGCAGGTCGCTGTTTGTTACTTTTTATTATTCCGGAAATATCGCATAGCGATATTTCCGGAATCACGACAAAAGCACCTTGCGAAGCGGCGCTCATGGGTGAGCGCTATGTGCGTATAGAAATCTCAGCTTTCGTGATGCGCACCTTTGTCCTTGTCAAACTGGTTCTCTGCCATCGCGTGGAATCCGAAACGATAGATCGAAAGCAAAATCGATGAAATCGCGAAGGCGGAAACAGCTGATCATCGAACCGACCGCACCGCCCACTCCCCCGAGCAGAAAAAATTGCAGCGCAAAGAGGAGATTGCCCAGTGTCTGCATCGCAAACAATCCGCGGTTTGAGCGGACTTGATAGGAGAGTAGAAACAGGGCAAAGGCGATCAGACCGATGCCTTGGATCAGCATATCATACATAGCAAAGATTCCTTCCGTAAATGAAATCTACTATTTTGAGCTTTAGCTATGTTTCCTTTAGCATATCTTACTCCGTATATACCCTCTTTTCCTTTTCTACTGTATAATATCCAAATTGATCAGTTCTTTTACATATGTCTCATCTTGACTAACCCAGTTATACTTTTCAGCAGTTACATTTGCAGTTTCAGTAGTAAGCCCTTCGAGTTCTGTGTGAAGCAATATGATTTCGTTAGCTTTACTTATTTCGGCAGTCATATTCTCATCTGCATCGGTAGTATCAAACGACGGCAGTTTTAGTTCTTTCCATTTCCCTCCCGAAAAGTTCCACACTTTAATATTGTAACTGCTGAGACCCATGTCTATGGTTTCTCCTAAATAGAGTATGTCCTTTCTGTCACTTTGAGTCGGAAGTGCTTTTAACACCACAGATTCTTCCATTAAAAACTGAGCCCCTGTCAGGTCTACTGTATCTAAGTCAAATACCGCTGCCACTGAAAAAGATGGGCCGTAGTTTCTCTTAACTGGTGCAACTGTTGAATAAACAAGTGCTTCATTTTTCTCACTACCGCTAAAGCTTCCAAGAATAATTTCTTGGATTTCAATTTTACTTTCTACAGCTAAATCACTATATTCACTCTGTCCTACGGCACTCCTTATTGCATTCTCCATTTCCGGTATGGTATTTAACCCCAAATCTTCCCGACTATAAATAATTGCAAAAATGATTGTAAATACAAGCAAACAACACAATATAGCTGGGAATAGTCTTCGCTTCATTCTTTTCCTCCCGTTGTTTATTACCATTAGAAGATATCCTATTTAAAATAACGATACCATTCTACAAAACTCCGTGTCACAATCTGAATAATAATATGTCAATATATCTTCACACGCGCTGCCATTTTTTGCTTTTTTGCTGCTCCCATTTGACACATACCCCAACGATGGCCTCCGGCACCGGATGTAAGATCCGAACAGCTTTTTGCTCTAATATATGGTGCGGAGCTGCCATAAGTTATCGTTTCATTCCCTCCACAACTTGAAAAGTATGTGAAAGAACACGACACAGGTCTCAACTCCTATCTCTGTCTCCAACAATTTTAGAAAACAGCATTCAAGGATTGAATCGGTCCTATGTCGTCAACAATTTTCCCATTTTTATAGCACTTTACTGATGTTACTTCCAAATAATACACCCCACTCACAGATAATTTATGGCTCTTATTAAAAATAAAATTACCTACATAAGGATGTTCCTCTACTCGAACACTATTCCAAGTCTTCACTTTAGAAGATGTGCTCCTTTTAATAATAGATGCTGTTATTGTAATATAATCAATACCTCCTACTCTCATCGGCGAAACCGTTATAGTTGAATTTGAAGTACCATCTTCGGAAATGGTAAATGCGACTTTGACATCATTCACCGCATTGTTCAGCGGTAAAATTGTACATGCATATGCGACATTTAAAGAACTAAGGATAAGTGCAATAATCAGTATTACAACTTTTATTTTTTTCATAATACAACAAAACCTCCTATCAAAATCTCTTTAATAAGAATTACTTTTTGAATAGAAGGTTTTGTGACCGATTTAATTAAAATTTTTTATTTTTTAAGTTTCTTTTATGAAAGTCAAGCTGCCATTCAGAAACTTAATCAGTTCCTTGCCCATAAGTCTATCCTCGCCTCTCGTATACACTGTCAAAAGATAGTCTCCGGTCAACAGATATAAAGTTGAAATAGAATCTTTTTCATTGTTATAATATTTTCCTTCGCTACCAAGCACTGTAACACTTTCGCATACAGTGCTTTCATTATCCACTGAAATCACCGTTCCAGATGGCTGCTGTTCCAATATTAGCGTGGTATCGTTTTTTTCATATACAATCGTTTTATAGGCTCCGCTTGCTTTCGCATAGGTCTGCACATAACCCTCCGGAAGTTCGGTCAATGCGAAATAGTTCTCCCATCCGTCCATACCGGTCGTATCATAGGGGAGCAGTATCGTATTCTGTTCTTTTTCCCAAGAAAAGAACTTCTGTATTTTCAAACGTATCGCATCCGCCGAAACCATAGTAACGCTCCCCAGCACTGTCATGCATACTAAGAAAATCGCTACTCTTTGTAAAACAGAAAGGGTTCCTTTCATTTTTTTGCTGTTTATTTTGCAATCATTTTCAGCAGCCACTTTCTTTACCATTGCCGCATACTTTTCTTCCTGTTCCGAAGACATTAGCAAAGTCCCATCCTCTTTGTCATACTGTTCACTAAGAATATTCATTGCTTTACCAAAATCAGTATTTCCCATAATCATTCTTCACTCTCCCACGAATAACTTGTCTGCCTTCTTTAGACTCCGTTATAATTTGTTTAAAGTGCCTCTTTGCTCTGGAAACACGCTTACGACATGCCTCCTTTGTAATTCCTAACGCTTTCGCAATCTCATCATACGGCAATTCTTTAACTTCTCTTAAATATAGAATGTCTCTCTCTTCGGGTTCAAGCATTCTCAGGCAATGCTCCATTTCCAGACTAAGTTCTTCTTCGCTGGAATTTTTTTCGTACAAATTTTCGGCATTCTCTTCGTAGGCAATCCATTCCTCAAAAGATACATTCTTGGCATGAAAATTTCTCCTATTTGATAAAATTGTTCGTGCTGCATTTCTTGCGATGACGCGAATATAGTTTTCCCGGTATTTTCCTTCTTTTTTTAATATCGATTCTAAGCTCCCATTGATCCGGATAAACGATTCATGGATTGCTTCATCCCATAAATCTATATTCTCATGCAGCACCCGGGTTACTTCATAGTTGATTACATTTCGATACATTATTAAAACTGTTTCAATGTTCATATTCTCACTTGGCTCAATTTTTCAAATACAAAGCACTACCTTACACACTTAAGAATATCCTATATTTAATTACTTGTCAAGTTGGCAACTATGTGAACTGCCTATCTTGTATATAGTGGTGAAGAACAATATATGCACAGGTGTAAGCAAAGAATAACCCTTAAGTCAAATGAAAGTGAAGAATCTCATCTGTAAATGCACTACGGCTTCGGTTTACAAATCTGCGAAAAAAATCTTGTAATCTGCATCAATTTCGGGTAAAATAATATTAAATCCAAATTTACTAAATTTAGATTTAATAGAAAGGTAGTAAGATCAATAGAACAGGAGCGAAGTATGTTTATCGGGAGAGAAACGGAACTGCATTTTTTTCATGAACGGTATCAAGCAGAGGGAGGACAGCTCATCATCCTCTATGGGAGACGGCGTGTCGGCAAAACAGAGACACTGCGGGAATTTTGCAAGGGGAAACCGCATGTGTTTTATTCCTGCACGCAGACAACCGATCAGGTGCAGCTGCTTAAATTTTCGGAGCAGATCATGAAAGAGGATATTCCGGCAAAAAAATATGTTTCGCGCTTTGCAGACTGGGAACAGGCCTTTCGGGCGATCTGCGAACTGCCGTATGGAGAAAAAAAGAAGCTGGTCGTCATCGATGAGTTTCCGTATCTTTGCAAGACAAATCCAAGTATTCCGTCGATCCTGCAGAACCTTTGGGATACCGAATTAAAGGACCGCAATGTCATGATGATTCTGTGCGGAAGCGCTATGAGTTTCATGGAGAAAGACCTGCTTGCCGAAAAAAATCCGCTTTACGGAAGAGCAACGGGTATTTATAAGATGACCGAGATGGATTTTTATGATGCGGTAAAGTTTTTCCCATATTATTCGGATGAAGAAAAAGTTCTGACCTATGCAGTGCTAGGAGGTATCCCGCATTATTTGAAACAGTGGGAGCCGAAGTTGACCCCTGCACAGAATATCAAAAAGAATATCCTGACCAAAGGCTGCGTGCTCTACAGCGAAGTCGACTTCCTGCTCCATCAGGAACTACGAGAAACGCCGATCTACAATTCCATCATAGAGGCGGTTGCGCTCGGCAGTACAACACTGAACGAAATCAGTCAAAAATCACTTCTGAACCATACGGCGAAAACCGGCGTTTATTTGAAGAACTTGATGGAACTTGGTATCATTGAAAAGGAATTTTCTGTGGACGCGGAGCTGAAGCAGCGAGCAAATGCTGCAAAAGGAGTCTATCACCTGACGGACAATTTTTTCCGTTTTTGGTACGCGTTTGGTTTCGCAAATTTTTCGCAGCTGGAGGACGGAGACGCAGAAGGTGTCTATGAGTACGTGATCAAGCCGGCCCTGCAGCAATTTGTGTCCATGCCGTTTGAAAACATTTGCCGAACGTTCATCAAAAAACTGCAAAAACAAGGCAAGCTCCCGTTCCGGTATGTGAAGATCGGGCGCTGGATGGGCAAAACCACGGTTCGTGATGTAAACACCACAGGTGGTCTGCGCACAAGTGAAACCGAGATAGATATTTTGTGTATCGGTCCGCACCATAAAGAATATCTGGTAGGCGTATGCAAATATAAAAACAGCGCCTTTACCTATGCGGAATATCTTGACACACGCGCCAAGCTTGCCCCGATGAAACAAGATACAAAGTTCTATTATGCCTTGTTTTCAAAAAACGGATTTGATGAAAAAATTTTGGCAGAAGCAAAAAATGATACCTTGAAGCTGTACGATCTGCACGAGATTGTAAGCGGAGCGACAGCAGGAAGAGATAATAAGGACAGGTAGCATCTGACGAGGACAGAAACTGCGCCGTCTTTTTCAAGTATGGTCTGGTATTTTTCTGCGTTGCATTCTGTATTTGACACTTCCCTTGGTTTGTTGTCTTACTGCATCAGATCGCGGTATCTTCCGTCTGACGGATCTGCTCGATGCCCATGTTCGCGAGCTCGTCGGCGCGGTTGTTCATCTTGGTGATATATTGGAATTCCTCGAAGCTGAAGGCAGCGCCGTTCCAGCCGAGGAATTTTTCGTAGAGCGCGTCGAAATTTGTCGATTTGCTCGCAAGGTTGACATGCCCTTTGACGCGGAAAAACCGCACCTCATGCTGCCGCACCAGCGCCAGCAGCTCTTTCCATAGCTCCTGATTCTCCACCGACTTTTTGGCAGCGTTGCGCCAATGGTTCTTTTCCCAGGAAACATACCATTCCTCGCGGAAACAGTTTGCGACATAGGAGCTGTCTGTGAATACCTCGATTTTCTGATCTGCCTGTTTGAGCGCTTTGAATGCCTCGATGACCGCGGTCAGCTCCATGCGGTTGTTGGTCGTGTTGGCCTGTCCGCCGAACAGTTCTTTTTGGTGTTCGCCGTACTCGAGGATCGCGCCCCAGCCGCCGATATTCTGATCGGATTGGTTGCCGGCACAGGCACCGTCCGTATAAATTCTTAAAATTGCCATACGAATGTCACTCCTTTTTGTGTTGTTTTTGCGAAGCGGCGGCAAACCGGTGCCAAAGCGAGGCAAAGCAAGACGGTTTCCCCTTCTGCCGGAAGCGGCCTTTCGCGCGAACCTTATATGCTCTATTATGGACTATTTTTGCTGATTTTACAACTAAAACAAATTGTGCTATACTGAATCGTGGAGGAAGCTTGACAGACAAGCAATTTCCGTCTATATCAATTCATCACAGCAAAGGACACACAGATTATGGAACTAGCGATTTGTTCCTTCGCCAGCAGCAGCGCGGGGAACAGTTTTTTGATACAAAGTCAAAGCACGAGAATTTTGGCGGATATCGGCATCAGCGCGAAAAAAACAGAGGAAAGCCTTGCGGCGTGCGGCCTTTCGTGCGTGGAGCTGGACGGCATCGTGCTGACCCATGAGCATATCGATCATGTCAGGGGAATCGGCACGCTGCTTGCCAAAAAGCCGTATCGCGGCCCGGTATTCACCACGCGCGGTACCTGTGAATCCGTAGCGCAAAAGTATCCGCAGACGGAGGGAAAACAGTTTGAAATCGTGCGAAGCGGCGACCGTTTTTTTGTCGGGGATATTGAGGTGAACGTTTTTCGTATCTCGCATGACGCGGCAGAGCCGGTCGGCTATACCTTCCAAAAGGGCAATCGCAAGATCGCAATCGTTACAGATACCGGCTGCGTGACGGAGGAGATTTTTGCGGCAATCCGTGACGCGGACATTTTGGTTATCGAAGCCAATCACGAAAAGAATATTCTGCTGTGCGGCAAATATCCGTATCCTGTCAAGCATCGTATCCTCAGTGATCAAGGGCATTTGTCCAACGAAGCGACAGGGCAGGTGCTGAGCCGCTATTTGACAGAGTTTGAAGGCAGTCACCGGCCGGAGGTTCTGCTGGCGCATCTGTCTAAGGACAACAACAGCCCCGCGCAAGCGATGCTGACGATACGCAACATTTTAGAGGAAAACGGATATTACCTCGGCAAGAATCTTTCGATGGAGGTCGCGCAGCGCGAGGGGATCGGCAGGCTGCTGACAATTTAGAGGCGTTGGATTTTTTCATCGTCGATATGCAAAAATCAATTTTCCCCATGCAAAAGCAGCAGAGCATTGACAAGCTGCGGGAGCAAACCTAACGAAACACAGGGCAAAGCCGGAGAAAACGATCGCGCTAATCGGGGGAAATCGGAGACAACAGGAGACAACATGAACATACAAATCATCTGCATCGGCAAACTAAAGGAAAAATACTGGACAGAGGCGATCCAAGAGTATGCCAAGCGCCTGTCGCGCTTCTGCACGCTGGAAATCATCGAGCTCAAGGAGGCGCGTTTGCCGGACAAAGCCTCCGCGGCGGAGGAAGCGCTCGTGAAGCAGGAGGAGGGCAGGGAAATCCTCAAGGCGATCAAACCGGGCACTTATGTCATCACGCTGGAGATTCTCGGCAAAACGCTCGATTCACCACAGCTCGCGGACAAGCTCGCACAGCTTGCCTTAGAGGGTAAGAGCAATCTTGCCTTCGTCATCGGCGGCAGCCTCGGCCTCAGTGATGAGGTCTCCAAACGGGCGGATTTTAAGCTCTCGTTTTCGAAGATGACCTTCCCGCATCAGATGATGCGCGTGATTCTGCTGGAGCAGATCTACCGCGCGTTTAAGATCAACCGTAACGAAACATACCACAAATAGGGTGTCAAGAAAGTCTTTAGATTTTGTATTAAAACGCTAAAAAAACGCGAAAATTTTTGTAAAGAAAAACCATAACACTTTTTTAGCGGGCAAAACTATGGACTTTTTTAGTTGAAAAGACTATATTAACAAATGGAGAAGAAAAGTAATGTTCAGCAGGATGCACCCTGCAGGGCGTTACTTTCGTTTGTTTTTTAGGAGCTTTTTGCAGTAGACGAAAAGATTTTTAAAGTTCAAAAACGAAAAACGGAAGGAAGGGATGAGATGTGATTCATGTAGACGAGCTGGGCGCGCGTGTTATCGTTGCCTTCGGAGACGGAAGCGTTTTTTTGAGCGAGAGCATTCTCTGGGGCTTCATTCTTGCCGCCATTCTCGCGGTACTTGGTATTTGGATGGGACATGGACTTGAAACGGTTCCGACAACCAAAAGACAAATTGCCGCGGAGCTGATCGTCGGCAAAA
Source organism: uncultured Eubacteriales bacterium (assembly GCA_900551415.1). Lineage (GTDB taxonomy): Bacteria > Bacillota > Clostridia > Peptostreptococcales > Anaerovoracaceae > CAG-238. The sequence goes on along the minus strand of URWB01000028.1, from coordinate 9,399 downwards.
TCTACGATTACGCGAAGCAAAACCTCGGAAACAAGGCAGAAACCTTCGCGCCGTATATGGGCACGATTTTTATCTATATCCTGCTTGGAAGCTCTTTGGGATTGCTTGGACTGAGACCGATTACCGCGGATGTGAACGTCACGTTCAGCCTGTCGCTGCTCACGTTCCTGCTGATTCAAATCAGCGGCTTCCGCTATCTGGGCGTGAAAGGCAAACTCAAGCACATGTGCGAGCCCTATCCGTTCATGCTTCCACTGAACATTCTGGAAGACTGCACCTTGCCGATATCCTTGGCGCTGCGTCTGTTCGGCAATATCTTCGGCGGTATGATTGTTGTAGAGCTTTGGATGTATTTTATGGAATGGCTGAGCGCGTTTGTCTCAAGTGTACCGTTCATGCGAGCCGTCTTCGTACTGCCGCTGAACGCGTTCTTTGACATCTTCGAGCCGGTGATTCAAACCTATATCTTTGTAACATTAACCATGGTATTCCTCTCAAAGGGCATTGCCGGAGCGGACAAAAACCATGAAGCGAAAACGGGAGGTAAATGAAAATGACAACAGGAATTATTGCAATCGCGGCAGGTCTGGCAATCGGCCTCGCGGCAATCGGTATCGCGATCGGACAGGGGATCCTCGCGAGCAAGGCGATGGAAAGCATGGGGAAACAGCCCGAAGCGATGAGCGGAATCCGCGCGTCGATGATCATCGCGATGGCCATTATGGAAACCATCGGCGTATTGACCTTCGTCATCGCCATCGTGTTGGCAGGCAAGATCTGATCGGTGCCGGAGAGCGTAGAGCAGAATAAAGAAGGTTTCGGATATGGAAGTAAAATTATATCAAGGACTGCTTGAAATCAACTGGAACCTGCTGTTTTCGGCCATCACAGTGCTGGTGCTGTATCTGATTCTGAAGCATTTTTTCTTCGAAAAAGTACATAAGTTCATGGAGGCGCGTAAAGCGGCGGTACAGGATAATCTGGACCGCGCGAAAGCAACCGAGGAGGAAGCGCAGGCGCTGCTCAGCGAATATCAGGCGACTCTTTCAAACGCCGAAGAAGAAAAACGCGCGATCATCAAGGCGGCTAAGGCTGAGGCTGACCGGAGAGCGGACGCCATCGTCGGAGAGGCCAAGATTCAGGCGCAGCAGATTGTTTCGGAGGCACACGAAAACATGCGGGCAGAAGAAGAAAAAGCTGTGGTTCAGCTTAAAAAAGAGGTTTCTTCGCTTGCGGTTCTGGCAGCGGAGCGCATCATGCAAAGAGAACTGGATGAAAAAAGTCAGCAGGCGCTGGTTGATCAAGTCTTAGAGGAGGCGGCGCGCGAAAAATGGCAGAATCAGTAGTATCGCTGACCTATGGAACAGCGCTTTATGAGGCAGCGAAAGACCTTGGCAAAGAAGAAGAGATTCTCATTGAAATCAAGCAGCTTGCCCTGCTGGTGCAGGCTTATGAGGATTTCTCGGAGTTTCTGAACAGCCCGGCGATTATGCCGAAGGAAAAAAAAGAAGCTGTTAAAAAAATCATGCAGCCTGCTTTCTCGCAGGAGATGCTCAATTTCGTCTATGTGCTGATTGACAAAGGACGAACCTCACAAATCAAAAAAATCGCGAAGCGATATATCGAACTCTATGACAAAGACAGAGGGATTGCCGAGGGGAAAGTTTTTAGCGTTGTCAAGCTGACGCCGGATCAGATACAGAAGTTCGAAACAGAAATGTCACGACTTTTGCAGAGGAACATCAAGCTCGAAAACCGCGTGGATCCAAGTCTCATCGGCGGCATCAAAATTCAGGTCGGCGGGAAGATGATCGATCAGTCATACAGGGGCGATTTGGAACGTCTTCGTGAAGAATTAGAAAAGCAGTAGGAGGGGAGGTTTCCCGATGAATTTAAGACCGGAAGAAATCAGTTCTGTTATAAAAGAACAGATAAAAAATTACCACAGCAAGTTTGAGATCATGGACTATGGTACTGTATTGCAGGTCGGAGACGGCATCGCCAGAGTCTATGGGCTGAGCGGCTGCATGGAAGGCGAGCTGCTCGAATTTGACAGTGGTGTTCACGGCATGGCACTCAATCTGGAGGAGGACAATGTCGGTGTCGTCATTTTGGGCGCGGACCGCGAGATCAAAGAGGGGGACATCGTGAAACCGACCGGAGAGGTCGTAGAAGTTCCCGTCGGTGAAACTCTGATCGGTCGTGTGGTAGACGCGCTTGGACAGCCGATTGACGGCAAAGGGCCGATTGTTACCAGAGAAAAACGTCCCATCGAGTACGGCGCGCCCGGCGTGTTGATGCGTAAATCGGTCAATGAACCGCTGCAGACCGGAATCAAAGCGATTGATGCGATGATGCCAATCGGCAAGGGGCAGAGAGAGCTCATTATCGGCGACCGTCAGACCGGCAAAACCGCGATCGCCATCGACACCATTCTCAACCAAAAGGGAAAAGATGTTATTTGTATTTACGTCGCGATCGGACAGAAAAAATCCACCATCGCGCAGCTGGTGCAGACGCTGGAAGAGCGTGAGGCGATGAAGTACACCATCGTCGTTTCCGCAACCGCCAGCGATGTGGCGTCGCTGCAATACATCGCGCCATACGCAGGCTGCGCGATGGCGGAGCATTTTATGTATCAGGGCAAGGACGTACTGATCGTTTACGATGATCTTTCCAAGCACGCGGTCGCTTATCGCACAATGTCGCTGCTGCTCAAAAGACCGCCGGGAAGAGAAGCCTATCCGGGCGATGTATTCTATCTGCACAGCAGACTGCTGGAAAGAGCCGCGAAGCTCAGTGATGATCTGGGCGGAGGCTCGATTACAGCGCTGCCGATCATCGAAACCCAGGCAGGTGACGTTTCCGCATATATTCCGACTAACGTAATTTCCATCACAGACGGACAGATTTTTTTGGAGTCCGAGCTGTTCTTCACCGGACAGCGACCGGCAATCAATGTCGGAATTTCGGTTTCGCGTGTCGGCGGCAACGCGCAAATCAAAGCGATGAAGCAGGTTTCCGGCAAGTTGAAGCTGGAGTTGGCGCAATATCGAGAGTTGGCGTCATTTTCACAGTTTGGCTCCGATATCGACAAGGATACGAAGGCGCGGCTTGACCACGGGAAGGTTTTGATGGAAATTCTCAAGCAGCGGCAGTACCATCCGATGGATGTGGTCGATGAGATTATCAGCATCTACGCGGCTTCACACCGGTATATGGAGAATATTCCGACCGAGAGCCTTGCCGCCTTCGAGGAGGAGCTGCTGGACTTTATCCATGCGAACTATCCGGAGATCGGCGAAAAAATCCGGCAGAACGGAAGCCTGGATGAGGATGCGGAAAAACTGCTTGTAGCCGGCATTACAAGGTTGAAAGAGGCAAAGTATCATGGCTGAAAACACGCGCGAGTTGAAACGCAGGATGAGAAGCATTGAAAGTACGGAGCATATTACAAACGCGATGCGCCTTGTTTCCGCGGCAAAATTCCGCAAAGCCAAGAGTCTGTTCGATCAAAAATCCCTGCAGCTGCGGGAAGTTACCGAAACGATGGAGCTGCTATTGGCAGGACAAAATGTCTCAGAGCGAGAGAAACCCTGCGAGGCGGCGTCCTCCGCGGCAGCGGAGCGCGTGCTCGCGATTGTAATCTGCGGTGACAGAGGACTTTGCGGCGGCTTTAACAGTAACCTGATTAAGACGGCCGGCGAGGCTCTGCGGGAATACAAAAAGGAAGCGGTCAAGCTGGTTTGTATCGGCGGCCGCGGCCGGGATTTTTTCGCGCGGGAGGGGTATGCGATCGATGACGCCTTTACGGGCGCGGCGGAGAAAATATCTTTTTCGGAGATTGTAAAAATCGTAACGTCGATTCTCGCGGATTACCGAAGCGGCAGGGTGGACAGCGTACTGCTGATTACGACGGAATACATCAATTCGCTGCGGCAGGAGCCGGTGGTCAAACAGCTGCTGCCGGCAGAGTTCGCACGAGCTTCAAAAAAGGAGGAGGCTCAGGCAGTGCCGGCCGAACTCGAATATGCGCCGTCCAAAGAAGCGGTGACAGACTATCTGCTGCCAAAATATTTGGAGCTGACTCTGCTTGAAGCGTTCCTGGAATCGGCAGTCTGCGAGCACGCGACAAGGCGCGGCGCGATGGAAAGCGCGACGGACAACGCGCGCGAAATTTTGAACAGGCTTTCGCTGACTTATCATCGCGCGCGGCAGGCAGCCATTACCAATGAATTGATTGAGATCGTTTCCGGCGCAGAAACGCGAGAGTAGAAACAGGCAGAAACAGGAGGTAAAGACATGCATCAAGGGGTGATCAACCAGATTATCGGTCCGGTCATCGATATCAAATTTGAAGAGGGAGAACTGCCGGAACTGCTGAACGCGATTAAAATCCCGCATAATGACGATACGGTTATGGCGGAGGTGGCGCAGCACATCGGGGATGATGTCGTTCGCTGTGTGGCGCTTTCTTCGACGGACGGGCTGACCAGGGGAATGACAGCGATGGACACCGGCGCGCCGATTACCGTACCGGTCGGCGACGAGGTTTTGGGCAGACTCTTTAACGTCATGGGGCAGACCATCGACGAAAAAGGACCGGTCAACACGACCAAAACTTCACCGATACATAAACCTGCACCATCGTTTGAGGATCAGAATACAAAATCAGAAATTTATGAAACCGGCATCAAGGTCATTGACCTGATCGCGCCATATACGCGAGGCGGCAAGGTCGGTCTGTTCGGCGGCGCAGGTGTCGGCAAGACAGTTCTGATCCAGGAGCTTATCAACAACATTGCCAAAGAGCATGGCGGCATCTCTGTCTTTGCCGGCGTCGGAGAACGAACCAGAGAGGGTAATGATCTGTATAACGAAATGATCGAATCCGGCGTTATTGAAAAGACGGCTATGGTATTCGGACAGATGAACGAACCACCGGGCGCGCGTATGCGCGTTGCCTTGACCGGTCTGACGATGGCGGAATATTTTAGAGATGAGGAGGGGCAGGACGTACTGCTGTTCATCGATAACATCTTCCGCTTCACGCAGGCCGGCTCCGAGGTATCAGCGCTGCTGGGACGTATGCCGTCCGCAGTCGGTTATCAACCGACTCTGGCGACCGAAATGGGCGCGCTGCAGGAGCGGATCACATCGACCAAAAACGGCTCCATCACATCGGTACAGGCGATTTATGTGCCGGCGGATGACTTGACAGACCCGGCTCCGGCAACCGCTTTCGCGCATTTGGACGCGACGACGGTACTCAACCGTGCGATTACCGAGTTAGGAATCTATCCGGCCGTTGACCCGTTGGAATCCACCTCCAGAATCCTTGATCCGCTGATCGTTGGCGAGGAGCATTATCAGGTGGCCAGAGCGGTGCAGGAGGTGCTGCAAAAATATAAGGACTTGCAGGACATCATCGCGATTCTCGGCATGGATGAGCTCTCAGAGGAGGATAAGCTGACGGTAGCCAGAGCGAGAAAAATTCAGAGATTTTGCTCACAGCCGTTCAGCGTCGCGCAGCAGTTTACCGGTGTTCCGGGTAAATATGTGCCGCGCAAGGAGACGATTCGCGGTTTCAAGGAAATTCTGCAGGGTAAGCACGACCAAATTCCTGAAAATCTGTTCCTGATGGCAGGTGGAATCGACGAGGTCGTGGAAAGATACGAGGCGCGACATGACGCAGAAGCATAAGGAATCCGGCGCGATGAAGCTCAGGCTGCTTTCACCGGAGCAGCTTTTGTATGAGGGGGAAGTTGAAAGCCTGATCGTTAAAACGCAGGACGGCTATGAGGGATTTTTGCGGGGCAGAGCACCCTGCTGCAAGCTGCTGGCTGCGCAGGGCGATGTCAAATTCCGCATCGCGGCCGAGGCGAAAGGAAACGCGGATGCCGCGGAGAGCGCGCCAAAGCCGGATAAAGACGGATTTTTAAAAGCCATCACTCGCGGCGGATTTCTCTACATGAACGGTGATATCATCGTCTACGCGGACGAAGCGGATTGGGCATAAAAAACACTACGAAAACAACCAGACAAATAAATTGTCATACTACGCAGACGAGGCGGACCGGACATAAAAACGGCCGAACGCGGCGCGTGGACAAAGGGCCTCGTGAACGCATGCATAAGAAAAAAGAAAACCCGCGGGACAGCGGCGGAAGGAATTCCAAAAGCTGTGTCTGCGGGTTTTGGCGTATCAAGGGGTTTGATTATCCGGCCGTTTTGAAGCGCGGCGCGCTACTGCACCGAAAACTTCTTTGTGGCGTTGACGTACTGCATCAGCATGCCGAGGTTTACATAGTAATAGGAAAATTTGTCTTTCTTTTTGATTTCCACCAGACCGGATTCCACCAGCTTTTTCATATGCTGCGAAACAGTCGCCTGCGCGTAGTCAAAATGTTCAACAAGGTCTTTGTTGCAGACGGTCACCATCGCGCGGTTTGCTTGCATGATATAGCGAAACATGCGGATGCGCGCCGGATGCGCGAGTGCGTCGGAAACGGTCGCAATCAGTGTGATTTCCGCCTCCTGCATATCGTCTTGATCTTTTCTGATTCTCATAGGTATCGTCCTTTCTTTGGCAGAAGCCACCTCCTTATTATGACAGAAACCGCGCTGATTTTCAAGAGAAGAATGAAAGAATCCTGAGACCAGAGGATGGGTACTAGAAAAAATCATATTTATTTGTTATAATAACGCTATATTAATGAGCGAAAAATGAAAAGGAGTTACATATGAGTTTTCCGGAAGAAATAAAAAAGCTCAAAGAACGTACCCTGTTAACACAAAATGAGTTCGCTAAAATTGTTGGTGTAGCATTTTCGACCGTTAATCGATGGGAAGCAGAAAAAGCTAGACCCAAGATTAAAGTCATGAGGAATATTAAAACATACTGTGAAAAGAATACGCTCCCTTATGAAGATGTGGAAGAAGCATGGCTAAACTATAAAGTTGGAGGAAATAAGTAATGATAACAAAATCTAATTTAAAGAATATGTTAAGCTCAGCGGGTTTTAGCGGTACTTCTAACGATAAATATGAAAAAAACTATCCACTTTCTAATTGCTCTATTGTTGTGGATTTTAGAAATGAAAAGATAATTTATCCTGAAGATAAAGGGTTTAAAGTTAATATAGCAACTACAACGAATTTTTCTGAACCGGAAAATTTTGTTGTATTAGAATGTATTAATAGGCTTCTTGATAAAGGGTATAGACCTGAGAATATTGAACTTGAACGTACTTGGACACTTGGTCATGAACAAAAAAGTGGTCGAGCCGATATTTGCGTATCTGATCAAAATGGGAAAATGCTATTCATAGTTGAATGTAAGACATATGGTTCTGAATATACCAAAGAAATGAAAAATATTCTTTCTGATGGTGGACAATTATTCTCCTACTGGCAGCAAGAACGTGGTTGCAGATGGCTATCCTTATATGCATCAAATATTAATAGTAATAATGAAATCGAATATACCACCGACAGTATCGACTGCTCAGATGATGAGAATATTTTAAATCTTGCCAAAAAGGATACCACGATTTGCCTTTATAAAAATGCTCACACGGTTTCAGAACTTTATGAAACGTGGAAAGAAACATATGAACAAAGACTTAGTGGCGACATTATTTTCAGAGATGATTCGGTCGCTTATGATATCGGGGTACAACCGCTTAGAAAAAAAGATTTAAAGGACTTCTCTGAAAACGACAAGATAGTAAATCGTTTTGAAGAGATTCTGCGTCATAATAATGTTTCTGATAAAGAGAATGCATTCAATCGGTTGATAGCTTTATTTATCTGTAAGTTAGTGGATGAAATACAAAAAACAGATGATGATATTGTTGAATTTCAATATAAAGTTGGCACTGATACATATGAATCTCTCCAAGATAGACTGCAAAGGCTTCATAAGGAAGGCATGGAGAAATTCATGCGTGAAGAGATTTTCTATGTGTCTGATGATTATGCAGAAAACCTTGTAAAACAATACACGAAACAAAAAAGAGTAAAGATGATTGAAGAATTGCGGAATACACTTCGTATACTCAAATTCTATACAAATAATGATTTCGCTTTTAAAGATGTTCATAATGAAGAACTATTTTATCAAAATGGTAAAATACTAGTTGAGGTAGTGCAGCTCTTTCAGGACTATAGAATAATCGGTTCTGCCGATGTGCAGATGCTTGGTGATTTGTTTGAGCAATTGCTGAATAAGGGATTTAAACAGAATGAAGGTCAATTTTTCACTCCTACTCCTATTACACGCTTTATATGGGACAGCCTTCCTTTAGGACAAATAATGACAAAAGCTGATGGAATCGAATATCCCAAGGTTATAGATTATGCCTGCGGAGCAGGACATTTCTTAACAGAAGGATTTGAGGCAATAGAAGTTTGTGCAAATGCAATAAATAGTAGTACGAAAACTTCTAACCAATGGGTAGAGAAAAAAATATTCGGCATCGAAAAAGATTATAGATTAGCAAGAGTTTCTAAAATTTCGCTATTTATGCATGGTGCAGGAGATGGAAATATAATTTTTGGTGATGGGCTTGAAAACTATCCGGATAAAGAGATAACACCTAAATCGTTTGATATTCTTGTAGCAAATCCTCCATATTCGGTAAAGGCATTCAAGCCTCATTTGAAATTAACGAACAATCAGTTAGACATTTTAGATAAGATCTCAAATGACGGTTCAGAAATTGAAACGTTGTTTGTGGAAAGAATATCACAATTGCTAAAGCCGAATGGCGTTGCTGCAGTGATTCTTCCAAGCAGTATTTTAAACAAAGAGAACGAAAGTTTTATTACAGCACGAGAATCTCTTCTAAAAAATTTTAATATTATAACCATTGCAACCTTGGGAAGCAAAACCTTCGGTGCCACTGGGACAAACACGGTCATTCTTTTCTTGCAAAAATTCAATGAACCACCTAAACGCACAGATATGGTTATTGATAGTGTTGAAGCTATACTTTCTAAAGCGGATATAGATGGATGGGAAGATGAATTCATTTTGAGAGGATATTTGAAAAAAACAGGTGTAAAAAAGGAAATTTACAGCAAATTTTTATCCAAAAACGAAGATTTTGATTTTTGGATAAATGATAATTATTTCGGTCAACACTATAATGAATTTGTGAACTCAACAGAATATGCTAAGAAAAATAAGCAGAAAAATTTCCAAAAACTATCTAATTCAGAACAGAAAAAATGGTTTAATCAGAAATTTTACGAATATGCTTTTTCGGTTGAGCAAGAAAAATTATTCTATTATTCACTAGTTTACAACCAAGATACATTGATAATTTCTGCTCCGGATGAAAATAAAGAACAAGAGAAATTTCTAGGATATAAATGGAGTAATAGAAAAGGACA
>URWB01000027.1 GCA_900551415.1 uncultured Eubacteriales bacterium | reverse complement strand
TTTGCAAACCGTGTGTGCCTTTGTCAACTGAAGTTAAGGATAGATGCTTTATGAGGGAGGAAAAACCAATGAAAAAATTATTCACATCAGAGTCCGTTACCGAAGGACATCCTGACAAAGTCTGCGACCAGATCTCCGACGCGATTCTGGACGCTATTTTTGAAAAAGACCCGTATGGCAGAGTTGCCGCGGAGACGACGACCACAACAGGCTACGCGATGGTAATGGGCGAAATTTCGACCAAGTGCTATGTGGATATTCCGAAGCTGGTCAGAAAGGTAATTCTGGAGATCGGCTATGACAGATCCGCGTACGGCTTTGACGGCAATACCTGCGCGGTATTATCCGCCATCGACGAGCAGTCCGGCGATATCGCGATGGGTGTGGACAAATCGCTCGAATACAAAGACGGCAGCTTAAACGACGAGGCAACGATCGACACCATCGGCGCGGGCGACCAGGGACTGATGTTCGGCTACGCCTGCAACGAAACGCCGGAGCTGATGCCGGCGCCGATCTCTTACGCGCATAAGCTGGCAAAGAGATTGAGCGATGTGCGCAAGGACGGTACGCTCAAATATCTGAGACCGGACGGCAAGACACAGGTAACGGTCGAGTATGACGGTGACAAGGTGAAGAGAATCGATACGGTTCTGATTTCGACACAGCACGATCCGGAAGCGACGCAGGAGCAGATCAAAAAGGACATGATTGAGCATGTCATCAAGCCGATTCTTCCGGCTGAGCTTTTGGACGAGGAAACAAAATATTATGTCAATCCGACCGGCCGTTTCGTCATCGGCGGACCGCATGGGGATTCCGGCTTGACGGGACGTAAGATTATCGTCGATACTTACGGCGGATACGCGCGCCATGGCGGCGGCGCGTTCTCCGGCAAAGACCCTACAAAGGTTGACCGCTCCGCGAGCTACGCGGCTAGATACGCGGCGAAGAATGTCGTCGCGGCGGGACTTGCGGATAAGGTGGAGATTCAGCTTGCTTACGCGATCGGTGTCGCGAAGCCGGTATCCATCATGGTAGATACCTTTGGGACAGGCAAGCTCGCGGATGAAAAAATCGCGGAACTGGTAGAGCAGAACTTCGACTTCCGCCCGGCGGCAATCATCAGAGATCTTGACCTGAGAAGACCAATTTACAGACAGACCGCCGCTTACGGTCACTTTGGCAGAACAGATATTGACCTGCCATGGGAGCACACAGATAAGGCAGATGCCTTAAAAGCGCAGGCAGGACTGTAGCGCGTCGCGAAAGGCTGCAGCGCTGATAGGCGCTTTGTCCACGCCGAAGACTGCCGGAGATTGCGGCGCGGAGCGTGAAGGGTCACGTCGAAAGCGGACAGTGGGCGCTGCGAGAGCACAGCGCCGCAGGCGGCTTTTGCCGCGGACACGGGGATAACACGCAGGTGCGATTTTCGGAATGAAAGGAAAGAAAAAACAGTGCCGAGCCGCGGGTTCCGAATAAGGAGCCGCGGCTCGGCATCATATTTTTTGATCTTTTTTAGAGCGGCGATAGCTTGCCGATGCCGCAATGGGCAGCAGGGTATTGCAGGCCTGCGCGGCTGCCTGCTTTTTGTTTCGGCGGGCAGGCTCGACTGTTCATCGACGCGTTTGCAGCGAAGAGGCTGCCTGCGCGTCAGTCCGGCGGCAGTTCGCGGCGAAGTGGCCGCCGGCCGGCTTGCCTGTTCGCGTGCCGCGCGCAGCCGCAATCAGTAGCGGTCGAAGGCGCGCTTAAAAAATCCGATGGCGGCGATGGCGGTTACAGCCATCCCGACATAAGTCCAAGCGGCGTCACCGCCTTTTTGGACGCGGGAGATCAGGCAAAAGAGAAAAATCAGGGCGCAGAAGCTGCCCTTGAGGATATCAAGAACTTTACTGGACATTTTGACGGTACACCTCCATAATCTTTACAGACGCGGACGCGCCGATACGGTCGGCACCCGCTTCAATCATCGCCATAGCGGTCTCATAGTCGCGGATGCCGCCGCTGGCTTTGACCTCGAGGGCGTCACCGACAGTCCGTTTCATCAGCGCGACATCTGCCGCGGTCGCGCCGCCGCTGTTAAATCCGGTTGAAGTCTTGACGAAGCGCGCGCCGGCGTCCCTGGAGAGACGGCAGGCTTCTTCAATTTCGTCCGGCGTGAGCAGACAGGTTTCGAGAATCACCTTGACGATCGCGCCGTACTGCGCGGCGGCGCTGACTACCTCGCGGATATCATCGCGCACATCGTCATATCTGCCGTCTTTAAACGCGCCGAGATTGAGCACCATGTCGATTTCTGAAGCGCCGTCCTTGCAGGCTTCCTCGGTCTCAAAGGCTTTGGTCGCGGTTGTGCAGGCACCCAGAGGGAAGCCGACAACAGCAGCGACTTTGACGTCTGTACCCTTGAGATTGTCCGTACAGCGTCCAACGTAGCAGCTGTTGACGCAGACGGAATAAAAATCATAGGTTTTGGCTTCTTCACAGAGCCGGTCAATCTGCGCGGAGGTCGCCTCCGGCTTGAGCAGCGTGTGGTCGAAGTATTTATTCAATGGTTTCGATAATTTCATAAGGGCTCCTTTCACTTGGAAAACTGCTTCGGCGGCAGACTTGCTGCTGCGAGCGTTTTCTTTATCTTATCACTTTTTTGCGAAAAGGAAAAGTCTCAATTTCGTGAAAATTCGCGTTCGCGGCAAAAGGAATTGCGGGAAAGACGGCGCAAGCGTCCAAAACACAGCGGCAGAAGGCGGCAGCCCGCATAAAAAAAGAAGAAAAGCGCTCGGAAAGGGCGGCGAAACGCAAAAGAACTATTGCAAAGGACGCGAGAAGTGAATATAATAGAATGAATACGGAAAGAATCCACAAAACGCCTTTACGCTCGCGCATATCGGCGTTATAATTTAGATAGGGGCATCACTGCGGCGCGCGGATTTAGATAAGCAGGAAATGAAAACAGTGTTTCGACATTTACGAAATTACGGCAAAAACACCTAACAACGCGCGCGTCTGCGAACGCCGCGCACGCGGAAATCTCAAATTTCGTTACGCGCTAGCCCAAAAGAAGAGGTATGTATGGAACAGGTTGAAAAAAGGATCAGATTATTGGGATATATCAAATGGGCGGGGCTTGCGCTCGGACTTTTGATGTACGGCGTGACCCTGCGCGCGTTCGGAGAAGCCTGGGCGACGGGGCTCGGCGTGCTGGCGGCATGCGCGTTCTTTTTTGTCTGCGAGGACGGCAAGCGCGGCGTGCTGTGCGAGCATATCGCGGAGGATTTGCAGGAGGCGATGGAGCGCGTAGGCGAGCAGGACTGTATTTTTGAAATCAAGAGCATGAAGCTGGGGCTGATCATCCGCGTGTATTTTATCAAGGCCGGAGAAATGGCGCCGCGTTACGGCAAGGCGCTCATCGAGGCGATCGCGCGCAGCTGGTATCGCTCGCGGATCTGGATTACGCAATTTGTCGATGTGGAGAACGAAGCGGAGCTGCGGGATGCCGAGGCGCTGCTGAACGAAGAACTGCTGCGTAATTTAAAAAGACAGCGCGATGAACAGAAGAAAAAATGACGGACATCGAAAAAACTTTGCGGAATCTTGAAAAAAACAAAAAAATGGTATAAAATAAAGTATTCAATACTTGTACATATGAAAAAACAGGAGGACAGATTTTATGGGCATCAAAGTCGCGAAATTCGGCGGCTCATCCGTTGCTGACGGGATTCAGCTGACTAAAACGAAACAGATTATCACGCAGGACCCGGACCGGAGATACATCGTGGTATCCGCGCCGGGCAAGCGTTACGAATCAGACAACAAAATTACGGATATTCTTTATCTGTGCAAAACGCATATTGAGCATAATCTGCCTTACGACCAACTGTTTCAGGTCGTGGCGGACCGCTTCATGGCGGTGCAGATCAATCTTGGCATCAAGGTTGACCTTTTTCGCTATTTCGATGAGATTCGCGAAAATCTCAAGCAGAATCCGAGCGCGGACTATATCGCCTCGCGCGGTGAATATTTGAACGCGGTGCTGGTGGCGGCATTTTTGGGCTATGACTTTGTCGATACAAAGGATTTGATCAGGTTCGACGCGAAGGGCAAGCTGATGATGCCGGAAACCGATGAGGCTATCCGCGCGGAGCTCGCGAAGCATGAGCGCGCGGTGCTGCCGGGCTTTTACGGCAGTCTGCCGGACGGCTCGGTCAAGACTTTTTCGCGTGGGGGCTCCGACATTACGGGCGCGCTGGTGGCGCGCGCGATGGCCGCGGACGTTTACGAAAACTGGACGGATGTTTCGGGCTTTTTGATGGCTGACCCGCGCATCGTCAAAAATCCGGAGCAGATCCGCAAGATTTCCTACAAAGAGCTCAGAGAACTTTCGTATATGGGTGCTTCGGTGCTGCATGAGGACGCAATTTATCCGGCGAGAATGGCCAACGTGCCAATCAATATCCGCAACACCAACGCGCCGGAGGATCCGGGCACGATGATCACAAGCGAGGCGGAGGCTTACGGCGACGGCGACGCGGGCCGCATCATTACCGGCATCGCCGGCAGCAAGGACTTCACCGTCGTAGCCTTATACAAGAACATGATGAGCAGTGAGCGTGGATTTGTCAGAAGAATTCTGGGAATTCTCGACGATTATGATATCAATTTTGAGCATCTGCCGAGCGGCATCGATACGGTCTCCGTTGTCATGTCCAATCAGTCCATCAACGGGCGGCTGGATGAGGTGCTTGATGAATTCCGCACCAGACTCAGACCGGACAGCATCGATGTTTTCGAAAACATGGCGCTGATCGCGACGGTGGGGCATGGCATGAGCTTCCGTCCGGGCGTTTCTGCGAGACTGTTCACCGCGCTCGCGGACGCGGGGGTCAACATTCGTATGATCGACCAGGGCTCAAGCGAAATGAATATCATCGTCGGCGTGGAAAACAAGGATTTTGAAACGGCGATTCGCGCGATCTATCAGTCGTTTGTAGAGGTATAGAGGTACAGAAAGGCAGGGATTCCCATGAAAAAATTAGTCACAATCAGCAGAGAATATGGCAGCGGAGGGCGCACCATCGGCAAGATTCTGGCGCAGAAGCTGGAGGTGCCTTTTTATGACAAGGAAGAATTGATCGATTTGGCCGCGGAACGGAGTGGGTTTTCTAAAGAACTGCTCGCGGGCGCGGAGCTGAAGGCAAAGAACAGCTTCGCTTACAATCTTTCGTCGGCTTTGAGCTTCAACGAGGCAACGAGCGGCAGTCCGCTTTCGGTCAACGAAAAGTTGTTTTTGGCGACCTTCCAGACCATTCGTGAAATCGGAGAAAAGGGCGAGGCTGTTATTGTCGGACGCTGTGCGGATTATGTACTGCGGGAGATCGCGGGGGTGACGAACGTCTTTATCTACGCGGACCAGGAGGATCGTCTCAGACGCGCCGTGGAGTCTTACGGGGAGAATCCGGATGATGTCAGGGAGATTGTTGCCACCTATGATAAGGCGCGTCAGAATTATTACAATTATCATACAGGTCAGAAATGGGGGGAATTCAAGAATTACAATCTGGCCATCAACAGCAGCTATATCACAGAGGAAGAGGCTGCCAATCTGATTGCGGATTATGTGCAGCACAGGAGGTACAAGGATGAACAGAGGTAAAATCGAGGCGAAAAAACCGGGCAAGAAGCTCACAACGGGACAGGTCGTCAAGACCATCGGCAAGACCGCGGGACTTTTGCTGGCTGCGGGCATCGCGCTGATCGCGGCGACTGACAAAACCATGAGTAAAGCTTTTCCTCAGGAGGAAAAGCAGGAGAAGGTAGAGGCGCCGGACGCGCCGGACGCCGAACAAAAAGAAGTAAAATAAAAATCTGCCCTTTCTCATTCGAAAGGGAGACCGGGAGGAATACAAAATGACAGAAAAAAAAGGGACCTATTACATCACGACGCCGATCTATTATCCAAGCTCGAATCTGCATATCGGGCACACTTATTGTACGGTCATGGCGGACGCGATGGCGCGCTTTAAGAGGCTTTGCGGCTATGATGTAAGATTCCTGACGGGAACCGATGAGCATGGTCAGAAGATCCAGACGATCGCGGATGAGAAGGGTGTGAGCCCGCAGGCGTATGTGGACGAGGTAGTTGCCGGAATCAAGAAGTTATGGGAGACGATGGAGATTTCTTATGACGACTTTATCCGCACGACCGAGCCGCGCCACATCGAGCGTGTGCAGAAAATCTTTATGGAGATGTACGACAAGGGTGACATCTACAAGGGTGAGTATGAGGGGCTTTACTGTACGCCTTGCGAGAGTTTTTGGACGGAAAGTCAGCTGGTGAACGGTTGTTGTCCGGACTGCGGCAGACCGGTGCAGCCGGCGAAGGAGGAGGCTTATTTCTTCAAGCTTTCCAACTATGCGGACAGGCTGCTCGCGCTGTTTGACGAGCATCCGGAATTTTTGCAGCCGGAATCACGCCGCAACGAAATGATTTCCTTCATCAAGCAGGGTTTGGATGATCTTTGCATTTCGCGTTCGACCTTTGACTGGGGGATTCCGGTTCCGATCGACAAAAAGCATGTCATTTATGTATGGCTGGACGCGCTGACAAACTACATTACGGCGCTGGGCTATCCTGACGACAGAGAACTTTACGACAAATACTGGCCTGCCAACGTGCATCTGGTGGGGAAGGAAATCGTGCGTTTCCACTCGATCATCTGGCCGGCGATGCTGATGAGCGCGGGTCTGCCGCTGCCGAAGCAGGTGCTCGGACATGGCTGGCTGCTTTTGGGCGGAGAAAAAGTCTCCAAGTCCAAGGCGAGCAAGGGCGACGATGTCATCGATCCGGTCATTTTGATCGAGCGTTACGGCATCGATGCTTTGAAATATTTCCTGCTGCGTGAGTATACCTTCGGGCAGGACGGCGTGTTCACCAATGAGGTGATGCTCAAGCGCATGAACTACGATCTGGCGAACGACCTCGGCAATCTGGTTTCGAGGACGGTTTCCATGATCGAAAAATACAACGGCGGCGTGGTGCCGGACGCGGTTCCTGCCGCTTGTGATGAGATTGACGCGGAGCTGAAGGCCATCGCCATCGGCGCGGCGGCGAAGGTCGAGGCGCAGATGGACAAGTTCGCGTTCAACATGGCACTCGAAGAAATTTGGATTTTGGTGCGCCGCGCGAACAAATATATTGACGAAAAGGCGCCTTGGGTGCTGGCTAAGACTGCGGATACCGACGCGGACAGCAAGGCGAAGCTGGATACCGTACTGCACAATCTGGCAGAGGCGATCCGCATCATTTCGATTCTGATCCATCCGTTCATGCACACGACCTCCAAGGAGATCCGCAAGCAGCTGGGGCTGTGGTACGCGGATGTGGTCTGGGAGGACGCGTTCACATTTGAAATGATGTATCAGGAACAGGTGAAAAAGGGCGAGGCGATTTTCCCTCGTATCGATATTGAGAAGGAGCTCGCGGCGCTGCATGAGATCAGCGCGGCCTTGAAGGCGGCGAAGGAACCCGCGGATGCCGCGGAAGCGAACGTGCCGCTCACGCTGAAGCCGGAGATCGAGTACGACGATTTTGACAAGATCGACTTCCGTGTCGGTCTGATCGAAAAGGCCGAGAAGCATCCGAAGGCGGACAAGCTGCTGGTATTCCAGGTAAAGATGGGAACGGAGCGCCGCCAGATCATCAGCGGTGTGGCGCAGAGCTTCAAGCCGGAGGAAATGGTCGGCAAGAAGGTCATCATAGTCGCGAATCTCAAACCGCGTCAGCTGCGCGGCATGGAGTCCAAGGGCATGATTTTGTTTGCGGACAACGGTGAGCGCGTGGAAATCGTATCAACAGACGCGCCGGACGGGGAAGTGGTAAGCTGATGAAAATATTATTTGACTCGCATACGCACATCAATAACGATGGCTACAGTGAGGAGGAGCGCGCGCAGCTGATCGCCGCGATTGAGGATTCTGAGGTCGCTTATGTGATGGATGTCGGTTTTGACTTGCCAAGCTCAGAGCGGGCAGTCTCGGACGCAGCCCTGCTGCCGTGGTGCTACGCGGCGGTCGGTGTGCATCCACACGATACGAAGACGATGACAGAGGAGATTTACGAAAAGATCCGCCGCCTGGCCGGACAGCCGAAGGTGCAGGCGATCGGCGAGATCGGACTGGATTTTTACTATAATCACTCGGATGCGGAGGATCAGCGCTACTGGTTTCGCCGCCAGATCCGCCTGGCGAACGAGCTGCACATGCCAATTGTGATTCACGCGCGTGAGGCGGACCAGGAGACGATGGACATCCTCAAGGCGGAGGGCGCGTTCAGCGAAGAACGCTGCGGATGGTTCCCGCCGCGCCCGGGCACCGGCATCGGCCGGAAGGCAGGCGCGCAGACAACGCAAAAAGCCAGCCGCGCAGGGGAAGGCGGACGAGCCGAAGCCTGTGACTGCACAAGAGCAGACCTTGACGCCATGCGAGCCGAAGCCTGTGATTGCACAGAGAACTGCTGCATGGAAAAAGACGCGCGCGTGCTGCTGCACTGCTTTTCCGGAAGCCGAGAACTGGCAGAGCAGTATGTGAAGCTGGGCGCGACCATTTCAATCGCAGGACCGGTGACCTACAAGAATAACCGCAAGACTTCGGAGGTAGTCAGCGCGATTCCGATTGAATATCTTTTGGTCGAAACAGACGCGCCGTATCTGACGCCGGAGCCACATCGCGGCAAAAAAAATCAATCTCCATACGTAGCCTATACCGCGCGCCGCGTGGCGTTGCTCAAAGGGATATCCTATGAAGAAGCTGCCCGCCGCACGCTGGAGAATGCGAAACGGTTTTATGGAATAGACTAGTGGAATGAAACGAAAAGAGACGCCCTCTGACAGATTATGTCAGAGGGCGTCGGCTTATCCTGCGGAATCTCTCCTCGCACGCCGCGCGCTGACTCTTTTGCCTGCGGGAATCCTTCTCGCACGCCGCGCGCCGCTTTTTGCCTGCGGGAATCCCTCTCGCACGCTGCGCGCCGCCTCTTTTTCCTGCGGGAATCCCTCTCGCACGCTGCGCGCCGCTTTTTGCCTAAAAAGCAGCAAAAAGATGTAATGAAAAGGCTTGCTGAACCAAAAAATTGCAGCTTTTAATTTACTGGAAGTGTGAAATATGTTCAAAACAACAAGAAATTCGTTGATAACATATGTAATAAAACAAAAAACATGAAAAGGGAAAGAAGTTTTGTAAAGAATGGAAAGTAAAAAAGACGGGGCATTACATCTTTTTGATGAAAACAAGGGAATTTGGGACATTTTCTGTGAGGAAGGTAATTTGGAAGCGTGTAGAAGCGTGTAAAAGAAGAAAAACGATTTTTTTGGATGTGAGAGTGGTGAGTTTCGACATATTTCATGTGAAAACTGTGCTAGAGTAGAGGGCAGGAGGCGGAGTAGACAAGGTTTGTTTGACTTGCTCGGGAAAGACTATGGTAAAAAGCAATGCGGTGAGCCTGCTTGCCGCGAGAAGGCTCATTGTGCGAAGATTTGCGAGAGGACGCATATCGCGAGAAGGGGTATTGCGAGAAGACTTGCGAGAGCATGTTTGCCGCGAGCTGGGGTATCGTAAAAAAGACTGCACGGGAAGGATTGTGTGAGAAGGACTGCGCAGGAAGGCTCATCGTGAGCGGACTTGCGTGAGAGGCGTTACGATGGGGGAAAGAAATGACGGTGAAAAAAATGGAAGGCAAGCCGAACATGGCGTTAAGCGCGGAGGATGAGGTGCGTGAAACGATGACTTCAAAGCGTCTGCGGGTACGAATTGGTTACGCGACGGCGGCCGCGCAGGAGATCAGCGGGGATCAGGCGATGTCCTGCGAGCTGCCGGACGGGCGGTTCGCGTTGATTTTGTCGGATGGCATGGGTAAGGGCGCGCCGGCTGCGGCAGAAAGCAGGCGCTTGGTGCGCAGACTGCGCGGTAACTTAAAAAAAGGAATGAGTCCGGCGCGGGCAATCAAGGATGTGAATTGTTTTATGATTAAGCCGGACAGTTTTGCGACTATGGATCTGGCGCTGCTGGATTGGGCGCGGGGGCAGGCCAAATTCTATAAGATGGGAGCCGCGTCATCGTTTTTGATACGCGGCTCCCATGTGCGGCGAATCGATCAGGCGGCGCTGCCGATCGGGATCATTCCGACTTTCAAGTTGACGCATCGGTCAGCGACGCTTGCTTTGGGAGATATTATCGTTATGGTATCGGACGGAATTACGGAGGCAGACAAGGATGACGATGAGGCTCAGTGGCTGCAGGAAATTCTTGCTCATGTGGTACCGCAAAGCAGAGAAGGAGCGGCGCAGCAAAATCTTGCGCCGCGTCGCCTGGCACAACAGATCCTTGCGGAGGCGCAGCAACGGTACGGCTGTCGTGAAAATGACGATTTGACCGTTCTTGTAGCACTGGTAGAAAGCACCCGATAAACTTTGCACAAAAAGATGAAATGTGGCGGAATTTATGCTAGAATAAAGAAAAAACAAGGTGCGCATATCATGACAACAAACGCGGCAAGAACCTTCCACAATGTGAAGGCACTGATACAAAACGAAGAACTTTTACATGAGGGGATGCATGTGATCATCGGTCTTTCGGGAGGACCGGATTCTGTGTGTCTTTTTGACCTGCTCTGCAGACTGGCGGACGATATGCGGCTGCAGCTATATCCGGTGCATGTCAATCATCAGTTTCGGCCGGGGGCAGCAGAGGCTGATCAGGCGTTTACCGAGGCGCTGTGCGTGGAACGAGGCTGGCCGTGCAGAAGTTTTGTTTATGACTGCGCGCGAATCGCGGCGGAGAAAAACCTGACTTCCGAGGAGGCAGGCCGCAAGGCACGATATGAGGCGTTCGGCATCGTGGCGGCAGAACTGCTGCGGCGGGGAATTGCCGCGCAGAATGTTGCGATCGCAATCGCGCAGAATGCGAACGATCAGGCGGAAACGATCTTGTTTCGGATTTTGCGGGGAACGGGAACAGACGGGTTAGCAGGTATCGCAAAAAAACGATACGAAACGGTGCGATATGACGCTGCCGAGGTGAGTGAAGAGGCACGCGGACAAAACAGGCAGCGGACGGATCAACTTTGTGGTCAAGCTGCTGCCGAGGTGAGTGAAGAGGCGCGCGGAGCATATACGCAGGAACAGGCACAGCACAGCGCGAATGAAGGAAAAGAAACCGGTATGCGGGAGGAATTGTGTCCGTGCGATGACGCGCGGCGCGCAGCAGAGCCGGTCAAAACGGCAATCGCGCGGATCGCAGTGGTGCGGCCGCTCCTGGAAACGCAAAGAGCAGAGATTGAGCAGTATCTGTCGGAAAGAGGCATGACGGCTTGCATTGATCAGACGAATGCGGAGCCGATCTATACCCGCAATCAGATTCGATTGGAACTGCTGCCGTATCTGGCGACGCGTTACAACGAAAATATCATCACCGCATTAAATCGGCTGGGGCGTATCGCGCAGAGTGATAAGGCGTACCTGCAGGAAACCGCGGCGCGCACCTTTGAAGAGGCGAGGGCGCGCGCCGCAGGAGAGCGGGCGGCGACGCTGCCCAAGCAGGAAAACAGGGCATGCTGCATTCCTGACAATTTGGCTGAGGAACCTGCTTGCAGTGCCGCAGTTTTGGCGGCAGATGTTGGCACAGATGAGGCAGTCGAAGCCTGTGCGCAGAAGCCAAAGGTGGTTTATCTTGACTGTGAAACATTACGCGCTCTGCATGCAGCAATCCGGACGCGGGTGTATCAAAGAGCGCTGCGCGAGGTTGGCATGACGGAAAACTTTAGCAGCGCGCAGGCAGAAGCAATCGATCATATCCTGTATGCGGCAAGCCCTTCCGCAAGAACGGAATTAGCGGATGGATTCCGCGCTGCGCGGGTTTATGGGCGAATGAAATTTTATCGCGCGAGGAAGAAAGACAGTGGGCAAAGCGGCACGACAGATATGGAGATTGGCGCCAGCCACGCGAAGGGCGTGAATCATACGCAAGTTGAGAAAGACAGAGCGCGCGGCGTGGTCAACGCGCAGCTTATTGCCGATGACACCGCGGATGGCGCGCAGTTTGCATCGCCTTGCGCGCAGCTTATTGCCGCTGGTGGCGCAGATGGCGAGCCGCTTGCATCGCCTTGCGTGCAGTTTGCTGCCGATGGTGCCGCGGACGTGGCAGTTATGAAGATTGAGGCGGCGGGGCGGCGTTTCCGGCTTTGGCGGACGAAGACGGCGATGTACCACAGGCTGCTCGCGGAGGGTCGGATCGGTCCGCATGGCGCGTTTCGCGCGGCGGCGCTGCCCGCGGGCGCGCGCATGGAGCTTCGGACGCGCAGGGACGCCGATTATCTGCCGATTCGGGGCGGACGGAAAAAGCTGCAGGACTTTTTTGTAGACAGTAAGATACCTAAAAACCAGCGGGATGAAATCCTGCTTTTGGCCTGCGGCAGCCACGTTCTGTGGATTTTGCCGTCACCGATTTTTGAGACGCCGGTTTTACGGCAAAAAGGCAGATTCAGCGCGGAGGCAAAAGTAGACGGAAAGCAGGAAGAAACAATAATAATCCTTGAAATTTCAAACATTTTGTGATAAAATACAAAAAGTGCACCTGTAAAAGTGCTGCGAAAAACAAGAAAATACCAAAAATTAGAAATAGATAAATTTGAAAGGGGAAACAATTGAAAAAATTCGCAAAAAACATCAGTGTCTATTTGATTTTGTTTTTGGTCGTACTCATGGTGGCCATGTTCTACAAGGGCCTTGACTCCGACCAAAAAACCGTAAAGGAAGTATCGTTTTCCAAGTTCGCGCAGATGGTCGAGCAGGAAAAATTCGAAGCGGTACAGATTGAAAACACGACCCTGACAGGACAACTTGACAAAGATACCTACTACTACGCTTACGCGCCGTCTGTACTGGAGATCAACTGGCTGGAGGAAACCTACCTGTTTAGTCAGATGCAGAATGGCACGCTGAAGGAGTTTTCCAGTCCGAAGCCGGATACCGGCTCCTTCCTCTGGAACCTCCTGCCGAATCTTCTGATGATCGGCGCGCTGGTCTTCCTGTTCTACATTATGATGAATCAGGGCGGCAACGGCAAGGCGTTCCAGTTCGGCAAATCGCGCGCCAAGATGGTTAAGGGCGGCGACAAGAAGGTGACCTTTGAAGACGTCGCGGGATTGGAAGAAGAAAAGCAGGAGCTTGAGGAGGTCGTGGATTTCCTCAAAGCACCGAAAAAATACAAGGATCTCGGCGCGAGAATTCCGAAGGGCATTCTGCTTGTCGGACCTCCGGGAACAGGAAAAACCTACATCTCCAAGGCGACGGCAGGAGAAGCGGGCGTACCGTTCTTTACGATCAGCGGCTCCGACTTCGTGGAAATGTTCGTCGGTGTCGGCGCGTCCAGAGTCAGAGATCTGTTTGATCAAGCCAAAAAAAACGCGCCTTGTATCGTCTTTATCGATGAAATCGACGCGGTCGGACGCAAGCGTGGCGCAGGCATCGGCGGCGGCCATGACGAAAGAGAGCAGACACTCAACCAGCTTTTGGTCGAGATGGACGGCTTCGCGGAGAATTCCGGCATCATCATTCTGGCGGCTACCAACCGTCCGGACGTACTGGATCCGGCGCTGCTCAGACCGGGCAGATTTGACAGACAGATTGTGATCGGGCTGCCGGATGTCAAGGGCAGAGAACAGATCATCAAGGTACACGCCAAAAATAAACCGCTGGCAGATGACGTTACACCGAAGGTGCTGGCCAGAAGAACCATGGGTTCCACGCCGGCAGATCTCGAAAATATCCTCAATGAGGCGGCGCTGATTACGGCGCGCAGAAACGGCAGGTTCATCCGTATGGAGGAAATCGAAGAAGCCATCCGCAAGGTGCAGATGGGTCCGGCGAAGAAGTCCAAGGTCGTTTCCGAGGAGGAAAAGAAGCTGACAGCTTATCACGAAGCAGGTCACGCGATTGTCGCGCGGTCACTGCCGAAACATATGCCGATCCACGAGGTTACCATCATTCCGAGAGGCCGTGCAGGCGGATACACGATGTATCTGCCGGAGGACGACAAGATGTTCGACACCAAGGGCTCGATGTACAATCACATCGTTTCGTGCATGGGCGGTCGTGTCGCGGAGAAACTGAAGCTGGATGATATCTCCATCGGCGCGTCCGGCGATATCAAGCAGGCAACCGCGATCGCGCGTGAAATGGTGACAAAGTACGGCTTCAGCGAAAAACTCGGCGCGGTCAACTACGGTGGGGACGAAGAGGTTTTCTTGGGGAACGACTTTACGGCGCACAAGAACTACTCCGAGCATACGGCACAGGAAATCGACGACGAAATCAAGAGAATTATCGACGAGGCCTACGACCAGGCGACAAAGATTCTCATGGAGCACGACGAAACACTGGAGCGTGTGGCGAAGGCGCTGCTTTTGGTAGAAACCATCGACGGCGAGCAGTTTGAGAACTTGTACACAGGCAAGCTCAGCGCGGAGGATCTCAAAGAAAGCGTTGACAAGGCTGACGAGGCGAAGCAGGCACGCAACGAGGAAGAAGCCGCGGAGGCGGAGCGGATTCGCAAGGAAGAGGAAGCGCGTCTCATGGAGGAACTTAAAAAATATGATGTCGATTACATGCAGGATGACGACGAGCTAAAGGAAGAGGAACCTTCTGAGGCAAAAGTCGCAGAGAAAAAGGCTGCGGACGGCACAGAGGGCGATTTTGAAGAGGAAAATTCTCAGCAGGCTGAGGAACCTCAGAAAGAAGATGAGGAAGAACATGAAGGTAAGCGTTAAGGATTGTCTACAGCTGGAAGCTTTCCGCAAGTGCATTGTCGTTGCAGGAGAAAAGCACATGGATCGCCGGGTAAAAGCGGTTTCGGTCATGGACGCGGCAACGGCGGAGGAAGCGGTCAAGTGCAGCGGCAGCAGCGGCAATATGGTGCTGACTTCGTTCGCGGGCATGAAACATGACGTGAAACAGCAGCAGGAAACAATTCGCGAACTGGCAAAGGCAGGTGTCGCCGCGCTGGTGGTTTTTCGCAGGGAGCAGACCACGCAGCCTGTTGACAAGGCAGTGACGCGCGCAGCTGATGAGGCCGGTCTGCCGTTGATCATCATGGTCGATGGAGAAAACATGGACTATTCGCAGATCATCGCGGAGGTCATGGAACACGTGCTTTATGGCAATAATTTTAAGAACAGCCTGATCAACAACACGATTTTTCATCTGTTGAATTTTGAAAAGCACGCGAATTTCCAGCAGGCGCTGCGTGAGGCGGCGATCAACAACGACTTTCAGGTAGTGCTTTTGAGCGAGGACTTCAACCCGATCTTCGCGATCGAAACGCGGCATCAGACCACAATCAACGAGGCGATCCGCCGCGGGAAGGAAGCGGCGCTGAACCTCAGCAACATCTACAGTCTGATCGAGATCGACGGGGTGCTGACCTACTGGGGCCTGGTACACATCAATAACGAAAAATACTATCTGTTCATTGTCGATAACGACGACAATTATTCGTCCGGCGAAATGACCAAGCTGGCCGAGATCATCGAGCTGGCGATGGGCATGTGGAAGTACACGCCGGAGCGTGACGCGAAGGCAGAGCTTGTCAAGGCGCTGATGCGCGGCAACAAGAGTCTGGCGTATTCGATCCGCGAGGAAGCAGGCGTGAAATTAACCGACATTCTTTCGGTCTTTTATGCCAAAGGTATTGAGGATAACCATGCGGAGGAAGTGATTCATCGGTTTGTCAGCGAGGGCCTTTTGGACATCATCAAGATCAGCGAGGAAAACGAAAGCTACGCGCTGCTGCTCAAGGGGGCGAAGCTGGCTGATCAGGAGGAAAACGAGGAAAAGGCTGTTTGTCTGAGATTCTTCGACGCGCTCAAGGAAAACAAGACGGTCCGCATTTTCCATGTGACCGGCATCGACGGCATCGAGGGTGCAGGAGACGGATTCCGTCTGATTGGCGAAACCTGGGCGTTTGTAGGAAGCATTTTCCCGTACAAGCGGGTGTTCACCAAATATGAACTGACGCTGGTCAGCAACTGCATCAATATTCAAGTGCAGGGCGGCTATCTGAAAAAGAACTATATGGATCTTTTGGAGCCGTTTCGCAAGGAGGGGGACAACAAGTCCAGGCAGCTTTTGGAAACCCTGGAAACCTTCGTGTTGGACGCGGGCATGAACAGCGGCAAGACCTCTGAGTTTATGGGCATCCACACAAACACAGTGCAGTATCGCCTGAAGAAGATTAATGAAATCCTCGGCGCGGAGATTACCGGAAACCGCGTGATTCCGGGATTGACAATCGCGCTCGCGCTGCGGAGAATGGAAGCGGCGTCGAAATAGGACCGCCAGACTGCTGCGGCGTTCGGCGCGGAACAGATGACCGGACGCGATTATAGAAAAACCAAAATCCGCTGAGACTGCATCGGCGGATTTTTTTGCAGGCGTTCGGAGACGCGAAGAGCGGAGAGACAAGGCGGGCGCAGATGACTTTGACAAAGGAAAGCTGCGCGCGTGATGAGCGCGAGACGATGAAGTAGGAGGCGTTTTGCTTGCGATGTCCGCTGCGCGGAGAAAGCTTGCGCGCCTTGTAGAAAAAAAGCGTGCGGAGACGCGAAGAACAGAGAGGAACAAAGGAAACTGTATGACAAGAGAATGCAAAATCGGAAACGTGACTTTAAAAAACCCGTTTCTGCTCGCGCCCCTCGCAGGGGTCACCGACGCTCCGTTCCGTCGAATTTGCGGCGAAAAGGGGGCGGGGCTGGTCTGCTCGGAAATGGTCAGCGCCAAGGGGCTGTGGTACAAGGACAAGAATACCGACCGACTGCTGGAGATTCTGGACGGAGAAGCGCCTGTGGCCTACCAGATTTTTGGCCATGAGCCGGAGATCATGGCGGAGGCAGCGCGCATGCTCAATGATCGCAGGCAGGTGCTGTTGGATATCAATATGGGCTGTCCGGTTCCCAAGATTGTACGGAACGGAGAAGGCAGCGCGCTGATGCGCGAACCGAAGCTGGCGCGGCGTGTCGTGGAGGCAGTGGTTTCCGCGAGCACGAAACCTGTGACGGTTAAAATACGCGCAGGCTGGAATGACGCAGAGAAAAACGCGGTCGAGGTGGCTCAGGCGATCGAAGCCGGAGGCGCGTCCGCTGTGTGCGTACATGGGCGGACGCGCGAGCAGTTTTACAGCGGCCATGCGGACTGGAATATCATTGCCGCTGTGAAGAAAGCCGTCAGGATTCCGGTGATTGGAAACGGCGACGTGACCGATGTCACCTCCGCTTATCGCATGATGCAGGAGACCGGCTGTGACTTTGTGATGATCGGCCGCGGCGCGCTCGGCAACCCATGGATCTTTGAGGGCCTCGCGCGCGCGTGGGATGCCGGCGTGTTTGATGCGCCGCGCACCGAAGGACGGGAGGCAGAGCCGGCGCTGCCGCGCGATTCGCAGGATGCTGCAGGAGCACAGGCCGCACAATCTGCGGTCAAGATGCTGCAGCCGGAGAAGGCTGCAGAACTGTCGCTTTATGATATCGTGCCAAGCAAAGAGGATAAAATCGAGATGATGCTGCGGCATTTTGAGGATGTGTACGCGCTCAAGGGAGAGTATACCGCGGTGCGCGAAATGCGCAAACATGTCGGCTGGTATCTCAAAGGGCTGCCGGGCGCGGCAGCCTTCCGCGGCCGCGTCAATCAGATCAACGACGCGGCCGCCCTGCGCGAAGCGATTCGCGGCATTTGACTTTTGTCATTGCAGGCAGCGCAGGGGGAAGAACCGGTGTTTCTTTGTGGGGGCGTTC
This sequence comes from uncultured Eubacteriales bacterium, assembly GCA_900551415.1. GTDB lineage: Bacteria > Bacillota > Clostridia > Peptostreptococcales > Anaerovoracaceae > CAG-238. The sequence continues at coordinate 4,862 of URWB01000027.1, read as the reverse complement.
TTCAGAATCGCCTTGATCGCGCGACAACTTTCTCACGTTAAAGAAAAAACGCGAAAAAGAGCGAAAACCAGTCAAATCCTCTTGCAAAGGTATAAAAATTGCGATACAATTAAATTTAGTTTTTTATTATGTAGGAAATATCGCATAGCGATATTTCCGGAATATCGACAAAAGCACCTTGCGAAGTGGCGCTCATAGGTGAGCGCCATGTGCGCATAGAAATCTCTGATTTCGTTATGCGCACTTTTGTCCTGGATTGCGCACTCTTTTCTCCGGGATCAGTCGGAATATTTCCGGTTCAGACAGCGATAGATTACATCGACCAAGATCAGCTGCAGGATCACCCAGGCCGCCAGCGCGTACATCAGCTTATCGCCAAAGGCCAGAATATCAATCAATTTCAACGCGCCGCATATCAGCGCCGCCGCCATCGTCACCCTGAGGTTCGTGATATAGGCATGTCGATACGCCTGATCCCGCAGCATCTGCATAAGTTCGTCCTGCTGCTCGATCTGCTCGCTCTCCTGCATCTCCCGATATTCCGCTTGGTTCTCCGGCCTGCGCCAGTAAACATAATTGCCGATCTTCACAACGCCCTCGAGCAGGCCGACCGCCGCCCCCGCGATCAGCAGGCTGTCCAGCTTGCTGTCCGTCAGCACCAGCGCCGCAAAGCAGATCACTCCGATCACTAGATAGATCCATGCTGTCGTCAAATCTTTCTTTTTCATCTTGCTCTTCCCCCTGTGCTATCCTCTCGCACTCCACAGCCCCGTTTTTCGCGTCTTTACCTTCGCGTCTTTACCTTCGGTCAACCAAGGCATCATCATGATAGAGAAAAATCTTCTCAATCGGCTCTCCGAAGCAATTCGAGATCGCAAACGCCAGCTCCAGCGACGGATTATACTTGCCCGTTTCGATCGCGCTGATTGTCTGGCGTGACACCTTCATCATCCGCGCAAATTTTTCCTGGCTTAATCCCATGCTTTTTCGCAATTCTTCCACGCAGTTCTTCAAAATCCTCACTCCGATATATTGACAAGTTACCTTTACAGCTTGATCTTACCAGGATCATCTTCACTTGTCAAGTTTCCTTTACGGCCCGCCCCAAAAACAAAAACTTTCCGGTTCCCGAACCAACTTTCGAAAAAAATGCAAGCCGAGCGTTTACGCCTGACTTGCACAAGGATTTTCGTTTTTTTGATTCAGATGTATCGAACATGCCCTCTGCGGGTCCATGTCTGCGCCTGCATCGGTGCCAGAAGCGATGCGCGTCCTGCTTCCCGCTTACAGTCCCAAAAACAGGCTGGCCATGGCGAAATAGATGGTCAGCGCTACCGTATCGGAAATAGACGATATGGCCGGATTCGCGATCAGCGCCGGGTCCAGCTTGAGTTTCTTGACGAACAGCGGTACCATGCTGCCGAGTACCTTGGCAAAGATGACGATGAACAGCATCGCGGTGCAGACCGTCAGCGCGATCATCACATTATAGCGGTCAAACAGACAAATGCGCGCGAAATTAAACAGACTCAAAATCACACCGATAACAAAACCGATGCGGATTTCCTTCCATAAAATGCGCAGCGCGTCTGAGGTCTCCACCTCGCCCGTCGCCAGACCGCGGATGATCAGCGTCGCCGCCTGCGAACCCGTATTGCCGCCGGTGCCCATCAGCATCGGCATATACGCGACCAGACAGATGATCTCCGAGAGCCGCGCCTCGAAGTTCGTAATGATCATGCCGGTAAAAATATAGGCGACCATCAGAATCAAAAGCCATGGCAGGCGGTTGATGGCGTGCTGCCAGACCGAAACGTCCAGATAGTCTTTGTCGGGGTCATCGAAGCTGATGACGCCGTTCATTCTCTCGATATCTTCGGTTGCCGCTTCTTCCATGACGTCCAGCACGTCGTCAACCGTAATGATACCGACCAGCCGATGTTCCTTATCCACCACCGGCATCGCCAGAAAGTCGTATTTTTTGAAGGCTTCCGCGACTTCCTCTTTATCGTCATACACATTCAGCCAGATATAGTCTGTGTGCATGATATCCTTAATCTTGACCTCATCGCCCGTAATGACGAGCGTACTCAAAGACACGATGCCGATCAGCTTCCGGCCGGCGTCCTTGACATAACAGGTATAGATCGTCTCCGCGTCCATCCCCTCGCGCTTGATATAAGCGAGAGCCTCGCCGACGGTCATTTCCTTTTGCAGGCTGATATACTCCGGCGTCATCAGACTGCCGGCGCAATTATCCGGATAGTTCAGATAGCTGTTGATCAGCGCGCGCTCATTTTTGGGTGTTTTTTCGAGGATCTTATCCACCAGATTGGCAGGAAGCTCCTCCAAAATATCGATTTTATCGTCGAAGTCGAGCTCCTTTACGATGTAACTCAGCTCCGTATCCGTAATGCCGTCCACAATCTTGAGCTGGTCATCCGACGGCAGGTACGAAAAAACCTCAACCGAAACGTCCTTTGGCAGCAGGCGGTAAACAACCACCGTCTGCTCGATCAGTTCCGGCTTATCCAAGAGTTCCTCGAACATTTCCGCGATATCGGCATCGTTGTACTTGAGCAGTTCATCCTTGGCAAGGAAGTACTTCTTCTCATCCAAAAGCTGAAAAATCTTCTCTAGCGACTCCTTCATCGCCTCGTCGAGATTCATTAAATTCTGATCCATTGGAATCTCCTCCTTTCGCTGTCCCTGCCTCTGCGCAAAGCAAGTCTCGCGCTTCGGGTCCTTGGAGATTCCGTTTTACGCGCGGTAAGCAAAGGCAAGGTTATTCACTTTTACTTTTGTTGTGTTTTTCCCATCGGGCACACTATCCATGTCTTTGCTCCTTTCGTTTTAGTGCTGCCGCGTACGGCCATGCTGAGGAAAATCCTCGCGATTTACAGTTTTCGACACGTCCGGCATTTTTTGCGCCGCGACGGAGGAAAATCCGTGCTTTCGACTTTTTTGACACGTCGATAGAACCGCTTTTTCCCAGTTTCATATAGTATACAACTTTTTGCCCGCTTTTTGCAAGTAAAAAGCAAGCTCGCAGTCAAAAAAAATTCAGAAAACGTTAAGAGAGCGCGCCGCTTTGACACGCCGGTCTGCGAAATCGCGGGGCGAAAATGTTTTCCCGGAAAAATCGAAAAAAGAAGCGCCAGATAAAAGGGCGCGCCGCTTCGGCGCAGGCGGCTTATCGGAGCTTCGGGAGCTGATAATCCTTGTAATTTAAGGCTTTTGGCGTCTCTGACGGCTTTGATTTTGTTCCGCAAAAAAAACAAGGAAATCTTGTATACACGGTGTTGACAAGGTCATGCCTTAGTGTTACATTTGAGATAGAAAACAATTTATTTTAATTGCGGTGAAACATTCTAAAATCTTAAATGAGAAGAGGAGAAAAGCAATGGCAACTTATGTTGAAAGAGTAATCGAAGAATGTAAAAAGAACAATCCCGGCGAACCGGAATTCCATCAGACTGTAGAGGAAGTTTTAACTTCTCTGGCTCCTGTTATGGACGCGCACCCGGAATACGAAAAGGCCGGTCTTTTGGAAAGACTGGTAGAGCCTGAAAGAGGTATCACTTTCAGAGTTGTTTGGGTGGACGATGCCGGCAAAGTTCATGTAAACAAAGGTTACAGATATCAGTTCAACTCCGCGATCGGACCTTACAAGGGCGGTCTGAGATTCGCACCGAACGTATATCCGGGCATCATCAAGTTCTTAGGTTTTGAACAGATCTTCAAGAATTCCCTGACAGGTCTGCCGATCGGCGGCGGCAAGGGCGGCGCGGACTTCGATCCGAACGGCAAAAGCGATGCTGAGATTATGAGATTCTGCCAGGCTTTCATGACAGAATTATATAGACATATCGGTCCGGATACCGACGTTCCGGCAGGTGACCTCGGTGTCGGTGCAAGAGAAATCGGCTACTTATTCGGCCAGTACAAGAGAATCAGAGACAGATTCGACGGCGGCGTTCTGACCGGTAAGGGTCTCTCCTACGGCGGCTGCCTCGGCAGAACCGAAGCGACCGGATTCGGTATCGTTTGGTACGCGGAAGAAATGCTTAAGGCGAACGGCGAGGACATCAAGGGCAAGACTGTCGCGATCTCCGGCTTCGGCAATGTATCCTGGGGTACTGCCTGGAAGCTGCAGCAGTTAGGTGCAAAGCTGATCACGATCTCCGGTCCGGATGGATACATCTACGATCCGGACGGCATCAATACGGATGAAAAGTTGCAGATGATGTTAGAGCTCAGAGCTTCCGGCAAGAACATCTGCGCACCGTATGCAGAAAAATTCCCGAACGCAAAATTCATCGCAGGCAAGAAGCCTTGGGAAGTTAAAGCTGACCTCTACATTCCTTGTGCAACCCAGAACGAGGTACATATGGAAGACGCGAAGAACATCGTCGCAAGCGGCGCGAAGTTCTACTGCGAAGGCTCCAACATGCCTACCACCAACGAAGCGCTGGCATACTTACAGGAAAGCGGCATCATCGTTGGACCTGCTAAAGCAGCAAATGCTGGCGGCGTAGCAACCTCCTGCATCGAAATGGGCCAGAACGCAGGTCACACCGTATTCCAGCACCAGGATGTATATGATCAGTTACACCAGATCATGATCAATATCCACAAGGCTTGTAAAGAAGCATCCGAAAAGTACTATGGCACGTATGACTTAGTCAAGGGCGCAAACATCGCAGGCTTCGAAAAGGTTGCAGAAGCGATGATGGCACAGGGATTGGTATAAACCAAACAAAACATAAGACGCAATCGTACAAGAACAAGGGGCTGCCGCCCTAACGGAAACCAACCGTTAGGGCAGCAGCCCCTTACCTGTTATGTGGGAATATCGTTTG
>URWB01000026.1 GCA_900551415.1 uncultured Eubacteriales bacterium | reverse complement strand
CTGCCGCAGGCGGTCTACGCGCGATGCTTTTTTACTGCATCTGCGATGCGTTCCAGCCCGGTCATCAGCATCGCTCTCGGCATTGCCAGATTCAGCCGGACATAGCCTTTGGCATTTCCTACAAACAGCTGATCGCCGCCCTCCAGCAGCACACCTGCGTTGTTTGCGAAGAACATCGGCAGATCCTCAACATCCGGCAGCACCTTCTGCAGATCGACCCATGCGAAATAGGTGGCATCCGGAATTTCAAATTCCGCATCAGGAAGATGCTGTGTCAAGAACTCCTTGACCGCTTTCATATTATCGTCGATGTACAGTTTCAGTTCCGTCAGCCACTGATCCCCCTGCTCATATGCAGCCTTATGCGCCGCGATGGACAGCGGATTCGCAGCGCCGATATTTTTATCCCTCTGATTGAAACGCGCGCGTTCTTCCTCTGAACGAATGATGATATTAGAAAACAACATGCCGGCAAGATTAAAGGTTTTGCTTGCGGACATGGTGGTGATCAGTTTGTTGTAATCAGGCATGATCTTGCCAAGCGGAATGTGCTTGATACCGGTGCGGATCAAGTCGCAGTGGATCTCGTCCGAAACGACCCACAGATCGTTTTTCTCAATGATTTCCGCCATTTTTTGCAGTTCTTCTTCTGACCAGACGCGGCCGGACGGATTGTGCGGATTGCAAAGCATCACCATTCTCACCGTCGGGTCCGCTGCTTTCTTCTCGAAATCCTCCCAGTCCACGCGGAAAGCGCCGCCCTGCTTCTGCAGCGGGGAGGTCACCAGCTCCACATCGTTATATTCACACGCATGCAGGAAAAATCCATACGCCGGTGTCAAGGTCAGCACCTTGCCATTGTATGGTTTCACCAGATCCTCCACCAACTGATACAGCGCCGGGATCACGCCGGGTGAAAAGGTCAGTTCTTCTTTTTTGAAACTCCAATCATATTTTTTCATGCACCAGCCGTTTAACGCCTGATAATATCCGTCATCGAAAACGCAGGTATATCCGAGGATCTTGCGGTCCACCCGATCGATAATGGCCTGACGGATCTCAGGTGCGACCGCGAACTCCATATCCGCGACCCACATTCTGATAAATTCATCATCTGCATACGGGAATTTTTTCTCCGGGCCGCAATGAAAAATATAGGGTCTCCACCCCTCCACGTTCTCTGAGTTGGTTCCGGTTCTGTCGATGATTTCGTCAAAATTGTAATTCATTGTTTTTACCGGTACATTGTTCCGTCCGTTTTACAGATCGGCGGCAATATACCTCTCCTTTCTCTTTTACTTTGCTTGTCTTTCATCTTATTTGATATAATGTGCGATTTTTTGTGAAGCAGGCAGCTGTCCGACGCGCGCGAACAGGACCGCGGACATCATATGGTCCGGCTCTCCTGCACATCCATCGCAAAAGCCTTGTTCAACAAGGCCTGCACGCGGATATAAGCCTGCAGTTCCTCCTCCGTAACAGATGCCAGCATTTCAAACGTTCTCTGATAGCAATTTTCCTCAAACGCGCGGTGCTTTTCGAAAATCGTCTTGCCGTCATCTGTCAGAAACAGATGATACTCTCGACTGTTATCGGGGTTCCGTTCCTGCACAACCCACCCTTTGGCCTTCAGTTTGCGTATCAGTTGTGAGCAGGCGCTGGCAGTCTTTTCAAACAAGTCAGTCAATTCTGCCGCGGTAATGCCCGGATGGCTGCCGATGGCTTTGATCATCTGTGATTCCGCCTGAAACAGGACCACGCCGCCGTAATCGTGAAGAAGCGCGTCATATGCGTTGATCAGCGCGGTGCCCCGGTCAAGACTGTCCAATGCGGTACAGAACAATTCATATTTTTTTCCTTTATCCTGCATCCTGAACCTCCATGTTTTCACCTTCTTTTCGTTTAATTAAGCATCTTAATAGTTAATGCGCTTAACTATATACCGAGTATATCTCCGTTTTTTCTTTTTGTCAACCGCAGGCAGTATAAAACTTAACATTTTGCAATAAAAATTTTTCCGAAATGATACGCGACCAGTCCTTTGATCTCCAAAACGCTGAGAATCCCCGTCACATAAATGGAATCTTTTTGCAATTCCTGGCAGAGAAAATCAATACTCGTCTCCCCTTGCTTTTGGATCAGGCGATATACAAGCTGCTCATCTCTGCCGAGTGCCGCGGTCTCCTGCGGGTCGGCGGCGGGTGTCAGTCCCATACCCAAAAAAATATCATCGATCACAGCAATCGGTGACGCGCCGTCCATGAGAAGCTTATTGCAGCCCAGGCTGCAGCTGCTCGTGATGTTCCCCGGCACCGCGAAAATCTCCCGGCTGAGCGCGGCCGCGTGCTCCGCGGTGATCAAGGCGCCGCTGTTCGTGCCGGCTTCCACGACCGTAACAGCTTCTGCAAGACCCGCGATAACGCGGTTTCGCTGCGGGAAGGTGTAAGGTCTTGCCTCCATCCCCGGCGGAAACTGTGAAAGCAGCAGTCCCTTCTCTGCGATTTCCGCGTAGAGCTTCTCGTTTTCGCGCGGATAGCAGATATCAACCCCGCAGCCAAGCACCGCGATGGTCTTGCCGCCAGCGCGCAGCGCTCCCAAATGCGCGAAGCTGTCGATTCCCTTTGCCATGCCGCTGACCAGCGTGACCCGGTTCTGCGCGGCTGCTTTGCCGATCTGCATGGCAACGCGCTTGCCGTATTCACTGCACTTGCGGGAGCCGACCACCGCCAGCGTTCTTTGTTTCAAAAGTCCGAGATCGCCGATAGCGTAAAGGCAGAGCGGTGGCTCCGGTATGCCGCGCAGCAGCGGCGGATAATCGGGATCTTCCTGACGCAAAACTCGTATTTCGATGCCTGTTTTCTCTTTACGTTTGTTCCGCATATTGATTTCTTCCACGCTCTTTCCTCTCTTTCTCCACGCTTTCGCCTAGGCTTCTTCTTCAAAAAATCTGGTATATTGCAGCGCGCCTGCTAAATGCTGCTGCCGGATCTCTTCCTCTCCCTGTACATCGGCAATTGTCCGCGCCAGCTTTAAAATCTTATGGTAACGACGCGGACTCAGGTGATATCGCTCGTAAGCCAGCTTCAAAAATGCCTGTCCTTCCGCGTCCGGTCTGCAAAATTCCTGCAGCTCCCGCGCCTGCATTTTTGCGTTGCATTTGATGTTCGTTCCACGCAGACGCGCGCTTTGCGCTTCCCGCGCGCGCAGCACCTTTTCCCGCATTTCCGCGGAGGATCCGGTCAGCGGCGCTGTCAGCGAATCATAGCTGACGCGCCGAATCTCCACACACATGTCGATGCGCTCACAGAGCGGTCCCGAAAGGCGCGCGCGATATTTGTCGATCTGCGCGCGCGTACAGGTGCAAGGATGGTTCTCATCGCCCAAGTAGCCGCAGGGACAGGGATTGGCGGCGGCAGCCAATGAGAAGGCTGCCGGAAACACAAAATGCTGTCCGCGTCGGATCAGACGAATTTCACCTTCCTCCATCGGCTGGCGCAGCAGCTCTGTCCTCTGACGCCCGAATTCCAGGAATTCATCGATAAAAAGGATTCCGTTATGTGCCAGTGATACTTCTCCCGGCTGCGGATCAAGCCCTCCGCCGAGAATCCCCGCCGGCGTGGTGGTGCGGTTCAGTTCACGAAACGGCCGTTGCCGCATGATCGGCATGCTTTCGCTCAATTTCCCCGCAACGGAATAAATCATTGAAGTTTCCAGCTGCTCCGTCTGCGTCATGGCAGGCAGGATGGTCGGAATCCTCCTTGCCAGCATGGTTTTGCCCGTCCCCGGCGAGCCGATCAGCAAAATACCATGGCCGCCCGCGACTGCGATCGTAATGGCTTCTTTTGCTGCCTGCTGCCCCTTGACATCCGCGAAGTCCGGGACAGTGAATTCTTCTTTTTCTACCTGTTCCGTAAAGTCCGCTTCTCTTTCGACCGCATAGAAGATCTTTTCCTCCTCTCCGCGCAGCATCGCGACCATCTGCCGGAGATTCTTGACTGCCACCACGCGAGTGCCGCTCTCTTTGGCTGCCAGACTGCCCTCCTTGCGGTTGCTTTCCGCCAGATATACCTCCGTCGCTTTTCCGCGCAGTCCGGTCATCATCGGCAGCACGCCGCGTACCCCCTGTACCTCGCCGTTCAGATTTAACTCCCCAAGGAACGCCTTTCCCGACAGCTTTTCCTCACTGAACAAGCCTTGCGTCGCCAAAATAGCCGCGGCGATTGCCAGATCGTAATGGCTCCCGCTTTTGCGCACCCACGCGGGAGACAGATTGACCGTTATCCTGCCCTTCGGGTACGCAAAACCGCTGTTGAGGATCGCGCCGCGCACGCGTTCCGCGGACTCCTTGACTGCCGTATCTCCAAGTCCGATTACATGATAGGCAGGAAGCCCGCGTTCTGCTGAGGCCTCCACTGTCACCTCCATCCCGCAGATCCCCGATAAACCTGCCGTTTTTGTAATTGCTAACATATTCCTTCTTCCCTTCTTTCTTTCAGAGCTTTCCGTCTGTTTTTGCTTATGTGTTAAGTACTGCGTTTTGATATCGGCGAAATCACGACAATGATGTTGCGGGAAACGGCTAAATCGCCAGCCCTCGCAAATGCTCTGCCCGAATTTCAATCAAATCAAAAGAAATTTCGCGGCAGCTTCCTGTATATTCCTGCAGATAGGCCTGCGCGGCGGCGCGCAGATGCCGCTGTTTTGGTCGGTTGACCGCCAGCCTGCCTGCGCCGTAGGTGTCGCTAAGTCTGGTTTTAACCTCCACGAAACACAATAAATCGTCTTTTTCGGCGATGATATCGATTTCGCCCACCTGACAGCTGAAATTGCGCGTCAGGATTCGGTAACCCCGCTGCAGGAGCAGCAGCGCCGCAAGTTCCTCTCCCGCGTATCCGACAGCCTTGCGATAGTTTTGTGCCTTCTTCCCGGCATCCACGAAATCCTCCGCGCCGTTCCACGCCCTGTTTTCATTTTCCTTCTCCTTCTTATTTTCCTTAATCATTCCATTATATCCTTTTCGTTCCATTTCTCATTTTACTAAATACTACTACAAATTCTATTTATTGTCAAATACTATTTTGGAACAAAAAAACATCCATTTTCACAGATAGAAAACAGATGTTTTGTCAGTTTTTCACTTCTCACAGAAAAAATCACGCAGGAGTCGTCAGGCGCTATACGCCTTTACTTTCCCCGCCTCAGCCACGCGCGCAGGCGTTCACGCGGCGACACGCGCGCAGGCGCACCGTCCTTTTCGTGGAAAAGCAGGGTGCGGACGGTATAAGCAACTCCCTCCTCTTCATTGGTAATCGTCACAAAATCGGCCGCCGTTTTGATGTCCTCGGTGGCGTTCCCCATCGCCACGCCAAACCCGCATTCTTCGAGCATCGCCAGATCGTTGGGACTGTCACCGAATGCCATCACATGCGATAATTCCAATCCCAGTTTGCCGCAAATTTCCGCGAGCGCGCGGGCTTTGCTGGTTGTCACGCCGCCGATTTCGATATTATGGTGTGTGGAGGAAGTCACCGTCATGCGCGGCAGCTTCGCGAATCTTTCCCACATGCGAATGCGCGCGGTCTGCTCCGGAAAATGCACATTGATGTTTTCAATCGCATTTTTGTGTTCCCGCATCAGCTCATAAATATCGTCCACAGGCGTTCGGGTCCGCATCACATACTTTACACTCATAAAGTCTGAGCCGTTCTCCGCGAGATCCTCATACACGCTGCGGGCGATATAGGCTTTCCCTCCGGTAAATACCTCCACCGGATACGGCTCCCGCGGCAGAATCGTTAAAACTTCGTCCACTGCCTTCGGGTCCATGCAATCGGAGTAAAGAATCTCTCCGGTCGCCGCATCCGAAATATGCGCGCCGTTGGAGGTGATGATGTACCGCAGCCCCTGCAGCTTTTTTACCGGCTCCGGCAGCGAAGCATACACACGTCCGGTCGCGATCACCACCTGAATGCCGCGGCGGATCGCCTCCTCTAAGGTTTCCTTCGTTCTGCGAGTCAGCCCGCTTCGTGTCAGGGTTGTGCCGTCCAGATCCAGCGCGATCATGCGGATCGTATCAAAATCAAAGTCGCCGCCGTAAACCGGACCGGAACTTGCGGTCTCGGTTTTCGCCTTGTTCTTCCTTTTCATGTATTTCCTCATTTCCCCAGGCAATCCAAAAATTCCTGATTATATTGGCGCACCTGCTTCATTGTCGCGGAGCCGTCATGCCCCGGATAAATCGTATACGCGTTCGACCATTTGTTGATGACATCCCTGCAGGAGCGAATCATATCCCGCGGGCTGCCATCCGGCAGATCTGTTCTTCCCAGATCCGTATCGAAAATCGTATCTCCGGTGAATACCACCTTGCTCTTTTCTGACAGAATACAGATAGAACCCCGCGTATGTCCCGGCGTATGGTAAACGCGCAGCGTCTCCCCATCCAGATCAAGCTCGTCTCCGTCTCGCAGCAGTCTGTCCACCGGACGTCGATAGAGAAACGCGTCCTGCTCGTGCATCATGACCGGACAGCTAAAATAATCGCGCAGTTTTTCCGCGCCGCCCACATGATCGTGATGGTGATGGGTCAAAATTACGCCCAGCACGCGCAGTTCTTCCTCTTCTATATACGTGATAAACCGTTTCGGCTCATAGCCCGGATCAATGACATAACAGCTGCCGCCGCGCGCGCGGCTGATGATATAGCCGTTGCTCTCCAGACTTCCGCCGACCAAACGCTTGATTTTCATAAGCTTGTTTCGTCCCTTCTTCATTTTTTCAGCGATTTAACACTATCTCGCATATTTTCTATTGTACACGAAACGGCAATGACTTGCAAATTATAAATAATATGTTAGAATATATTCGTGGTGTTTACACTTGTTGCCGCTTGTAGTTTCTTAACATTTTTTTTGCTTGCAAAATAATCGAAAACGTGTTTTGATAATATACCAATGAAGCAATATAGGAGGTTCTCATGAAAATAGCCATCGTCGGTGCCGGCAAGCTTGGTATGAAAGTGACCAACGCGCTAGCCGGAGGCAATCACTCGATCACCATCATAGATAAAAACGAAGCGATCATCAATCGCATTTCCCATCAGTACGATGTACTGACCGTCGTCGGCGATGCCAAGCAGGTCAGCCTGCTCAGACGCAATGACATCAATACCTTTGATTTTCTCATCGCCTGTACGGACAGCGATGAGAAGAACATGATCATCGCGTCCTTCGCCAAAAAGATGGGCTGTTCCAAGGTCATCGCGCGCGTACGCGATCCGGAGCACATGAATCAGATCGATTTTATCAAGGAAACCCTCAATATCGACCACATTGTCAATCCGGATCTGTCCATCACGCTCGAGATCTACAAGTATCTGGTCGAAAAATACACACTGACCAACGGTATCTTTACCAGCGGCAAGGTTGCCATGGTCCAGTTCAATGTCCGCAGAATGAGCCGCCTGATCAACCTCACCATGCGGCAGGTGCCGAATCTTTTGCCGAACATGCTGATCGTAGCGATTTCCAGAAACGGTAAGATCATCATTCCGCATGGCGACACCATCGTTGAGGATCACGATACCCTCTACCTGATCGGCGAAAAGAATGAAATTACCGAGCTGCACAACCGCGTCTACGAGCGCGGCAAATATACCGATCTGCAAAAAGTCATGATCGCGGGCGGCGGTAAAACCGGATTTTATCTGGCGAAACGCCTCTCGGAATTTGGTATCGCCGTCAAGATCATCGAAAAGGACAAGAATCGCTGCTATTACCTTTCCACGCATCTTGACGATGTCATGGTGCTGCATGGCGACGCGACCGATCAGGCGCTGCTGGAAGAAGAAAATCTCGAAGAGATGGATGCCTTCATTGCTGCGACCGGTCTCGACGAAGAAAATCTTCTGCTCGCGCTGATTGCCAAGCAGGTTAAGGTCGAGGACGTCATTTCCAAGGTCAGCCGCGAAAGCTACAAGGACCTCATCGAGCAGATGGGTATCGATATGGTGCTGAACCCACTGGACATTGTCGCCAGCACGATTCTGCGCTATATCCAGGGCTCCAAACGTATTATTTCCTCCCTGCTGATCCAGGGACAGGCGGAAATCATGGAAATTATCGCGACCAACGACATGAAGCTCGCCAACGTTCCACTCGCGCAGATTCAGCTGCCTGACGGGGTTTTGATCGCCGCGATTCACCGCGGCAACAATGTCATCATTCCGAACGGGCAGACGATGATTCACGAAGACGACAAGGTCACGATTTTCTGTCTGCTTTCGGACATCGGCGAGCTCGAAAAGCTGATGACCGTCAAGCGCGGTTTTTTAAGATAAACATAGGACAATGCAGGAAAGGACAAGCATGGGCACGAGATTTCAAAATACGGTCCGCATTCAAGGCGCGATGCTTCTGGTGCTGGCCGCCTCAATGCTGATACCGTTTATCCAAGCGGTGTATTACCATGAAAACAGTTCCGCCAGGGCATTCGCGATTGTTTTGCTCGTATGCCTCAGTTTCGGATTGATCATCAGACAATTCTGCAAACCTTCTCGGGAAAAAATGAAAGTCCGGGATGGCTTTCTTGTGGTGTCTGTCAGCTGGCTGCTCTGCTCCGTCATCGGCGCGCTGCCCTTTTGGCTTTCCGGCGCGATTCCATCGGCGGCGGATGCATTTTTCGAGTCCTGCTCCGGCTTCACTACCACAGGCGCTTCCATTCTGACCGACATCGAGGCCATGCCAAACTCCCTGCTTTTTTGGCGTTCCTTCACGCACTGGCTCGGCGGTATGGGCATCGTCGTCTTCGTGATGGCGCTGCTGCCGGTGCTGGGTATCAGCGGACAGATCGCGGCCAACGCGGAAACACCGGGTCCGACCAAGGACAAGCTGACGGCGCATTTTTCGGATACCGCCCGCAATCTCTACCTGCTCTACCTGGTCTTTACGCTAGCGGAGGTGCTGCTGCTCAAACTCGGCGGCATGAATTTTTTTGACGCGTTCCTCCACAGCTTCGGCACGATCGGAACCGGCGGATTCTCCAATTATAACAACAGTATCGCGCATTTTGACAGTCCGTATATTCAGATTGTCATTCTGCTGTTCATGATTCTGGCAGGAACAAATTTCAATCTGCTTTATCTGACCATGACTCGCAAGCGCGGACTGGCTGCCCTCCTGCGCGATGAGGAAAACCGTTTTTATCTCGCGATTATCGGAGTAGCCACCCTGCTGGTTTTCGCGGCGAATCAGGTTTTTTCACACTTTCAAGATCCGCTTCGTTCTCTGCTGGACAGCGCGTTTCAAATTGTTTCCATCATAACGACGACCGGCTATATGACCGCGGACTACGACCTTTGGCCGACCTTTTCGAAGATGGTCCTCCTGTGTCTGTTCTTTTTTGGAGGCAGTTCCTCGTCGACCTCCGGCGGTGTCAAATGCGTCCGCGTTTTGATCTGTTTGAAGCTGATCCGCAGGAGTTTTTCTCTGCGCCTGCATCCGAACCGGATCGTGCCGATCACGCTCAACGACACAGAGCTGCCGACCGAGGTTGTCATCAAAATCACGAACTTCGTCTTGACCTATATCGCGGTCATTTTTGTCGGCACCCTGCTGGTTTCCGTCGATAATCTGGACTTTATATCCACCTTTTCGGCGGTTGCCACCTGTGTGGGAAATATCGGACCCGGCTTCCACCTGCTTGGACCGACTTGTAACTTCTCCATCCTGTCGGATTTTTCGACGGTCGTATGCGGCTTTTTAATGCTGGCCGGCAGACTGGAGCTGATTACGGTTTTCGCGCTGTTTTCGCGCTACTATTGGAATTCAAACAAAACAAAGTAAAGGGGCTTTGGCATGCATATCAATCTTCGCGTACTGATCAAAATATTGGGAGTTCTCACGCTTTTAGAAGGGCTGTTTATGCTGCCCTGCGCTGTAGTTGGACTCCACTTTCGGGAATGGCAGGCAGCCTCTCCCCTTTTTACTGTCAGTATTTTTTGCATCTGTATCGGCTTCATCATTCTGACACAGATGCACTTCGACAAAATCAAACTGCATTTTCATGAAGGCCACCTGATTGCCTGTCTGAGTTGGATTTTCTGCTCTTTTATCGGGGCTTTCCCTTTTTATTACTGCGGCAAAGATTATTCCTTCATCAGTTGCTATTTTGAATCCGTCGCCGGTTTTACGACAACCGGCTGCACCGTATTCGCGCTGGATGAGCTTCCTCGCTGTCTTTTGCTCTGGAAGGCGGTTTCCAACTGGCTGGGCGGCATGGGAATCCTTGTGCTTTTGGTTTCCATCTTTCCGGTCCTGGGCATCAGCGGACAGTCGATTGCTTCCGCGGAAGCCACCGGTCCAAGCCTCGAAAAAATCGGCGGTCACTTTTCGGATACGGGAAAATTTCTCTATCTGACCTATATCAGTTTTTCGGCGGCAGAATTCCTCCTGCTCGCGCTGGGGCCGCTCTCTCCGTTTGACGCGCTGATCAATACCTTCAGCAGTATTAGTACCGCGGGGTTAGTGATCACTTCGAGCAACGCGGCAGCCTTCACCTCCACCTATATTCGCGCGGTGGTCATGCTGTTCACGATTCTCTCGTCCCTCAATTACACCCTTTACTATTTTGCGCTTTGCGGCAGTCCGCAGAGCCTCTTCAAGAATATTGAGGTTCGAATCTTTGGCGTGATTATCGCGGCAGCTACCCTGCTGATCGCCTTCTCCCTGTGGGTCACAGGCACCTACTCCAGTCTCTGGCAGGCAATCAAGGACGGACTCTGTCAAGTTGTCTCCTTTATTTCCACCTCCGGCTACTATGTCTGTGATTATCCGGAATGGCCGACCTTTCCGACTGTTGTTCTGTTCAGCCTGCTGTTTGTCGGCGGTTGTTGTATGTCCACCTCCGGCTCCCTCAAGGTCATCCGCATCATCGTATTGCTTAAGCTGATTAAACGCGGCATTTTCAAGCAGATTCATCCGAACGCGGTCAAGGCGGTTGTCGTTGACGGCAAAGCGCTGTCCGCGGATAAGGTTTCCGCGATTACCACGCATATCCTGCTGTTTTTTGGGGTATTTTTCTTTTCCTGTCTGGTTCTGTCATGGAACAATTTCGATCTGGAAACGACGATTACGACGACGCTCGCCATCTTCACCAACACCGGCATGGCGCTCGGTACACCGGGATGCAGCGGATATTTCGGCATGTTTAACGGCTTCTCGCAGCTTTTTCTGACCTTCCTGATGATTGCCGGAAGATTGGAAATCTACGCGATTTTGCTGCTGTTCTCCAGGAGCTTCTGGCGTCTGGATCACGCGAAAGCTCTCTGATCCTTTCTGCCTGCCACACGGCACGCATAAAAATCGCCTTTGCCGCGAATCCTATACACAGCGGCAAAAAACAAAAGACAAAGGTGTGCCTAACAAAATACAGCTTTCTATGCACATATGGCGCTCATTCAAAAGCGCCGCTTTGCAAGGTACTTTTGTCAATATTCCGGAAACATCGCAAGCGATATTTCCTATGTAATCAAAAAAGACGCCGCGAAGCGTCTTTTCGTTTTCGTATCGTTATCTTGTACTGATCTACTGATCGCGCATCCCACAAGGAGGTTTCCCTTATGTTCGTCAAGGACCTGATGTCATCCTATATCACTTCCGTCAAGCCGGAAGACCCCGTGAGCGCTGTCATTGCCTGTATGCGCAGCGAAAATGTCGGTATGGTGCCCGTTTGCGACGCGCAGAGTCACCTGCTGGGGGTCATCACCGACCGCGATGTGATCATGCGGGATGGCTTCGCCAAAACCGCCGGTGAAATCATGACCACGCAGCCTGTGACGACCGCGCCAAGGGAGGAACTGCGCGACGCGGCCATGAAATTTTCCGAATTTGCGGTGCACCGTCTGCCTGTCGTCGAAAATGAGCGTTTGGTCGGTATGCTTTCCCTGCGGGATCTCGCGAAAAAAAAGCTGTATATCGCGGAGCTCGGGCACATCCTCTACGCCATCAGCAACCGCTGAGCGCGCCAGCTGCACATCTTCTCCACTTCATAGTTTTTCTTCGGATTCTTGCTTCTTTCCCTGCGCCGAGATCTTCGACTCGAAGCGATTTTTAGAGGTCGTTTCCGGGATTTCTGTCGGATAGTCGCCGTTAAAGCACGCTGTGCAGTAGCCTGCGCCATGCAGACCCTTGGCGATCTGCTTCACGCTCTCCACACTGAGATAGCCGAGAGAATCCACGCCGATGATTTTAGCGATTTCTTCCACGCTGTGACTTGCCGCGATCAGATTTTCGCGGGAATCGATGTCCGTACCGTAATAGCAAGGGTTCAAAAACGGCGGGGCGGAGACACGCATGTGGATCTCCTTCGCGCCTTCCTCGCGCAGCAGCTTGACGATGCGCGCGCTGGTCGTGCCGCGCACGATGGAATCATCGATCATCACGATTCGTTTGCCCCGCACGACGTCCGCGATGGGGTTCAGCTTGATCTTGACCTTGTCCTCGCGGCTCTTTTGCCCCGGCTGGATGAAGGTTCTGCCGATATACTTATTCTTGATAAAGCCAATCTCATAAGGAATTCCCGCCTGTTTCGCATAGCCTACCGCCGCGTCCAGACCGGAATCCGGCACGCCGATAACGACATCTGCCTGCACCGGATGTTCGAGCGCCAAAAACGCGCCCGCGCGCATCCGCGCGTTATGCACGCTGCAGCCATCAATGACGGAATCCGGACGTGCGAAATAGATATATTCGAACACACAGAGGGAACCGTCCGCCTCACCGCAGTGGTCTGTGATCGAACGTGCGCCGTCCTGATCAAAGACGACGATCTCGCCCGGCCGGATATCGCGGATAAATTTCGCGCTGACCGCATCCAGGGCGCAGCTTTCGGAGGCGACAACATAACGTCCATCCTCGGTCTTACCGTAGCAAAGAGGACGGAAACCGTGCGCATCGCGTACCGCGATGAGTTTAGACGGCGACATGATAACCAGAGAGTAGGCGCCTTTGACACGCCGCATCGCCTGATTAACAGCCTGTTCGATGGACGGCGCCTTGAGTCTTTCCTTAGTGATGATATAGGAAATGACCTCGGTATCACTCGTGGTCGAAAAAATCGAACCTTCCAGCTCCAGTTCGCGCCGGAGCTGCTCGCAGTTTACGATATTGCCGTTGTGCGCCAGCGCCATGCGGCCCTTGATATGATTCACGACGATCGGCTGCGCGTTGCTGCGGTCATTGCCGCCTGTTGTGCCGTAGCGCACATGCCCGACCGCCATATTCCCCTCGCCAAGCTTTGCCAGGATCTGCGGGGTAAACACATCGTTGACCAGTCCGGTATCTTTATAGGATTGAAAGATGCCGTCATCGTTGACCACAATCCCACAGGACTCCTGCCCGCGGTGCTGCAGGGCGAACAGTCCGTAATAGGCAGTGCTTGCTACATCCGAGGTCTGCGGTGAAAATACGCCAAATACGCCGCATTCTTCTCTCAAACTACTCATTTTATCCTCCTGCACTACGCGCCGAACACGCGCTTCATCATTTCGTGATACGCGTCCTCTACGCCGCCCATGTCGCGGCGAAAACGGTCCTTATCCAGTTTTTCGTTAGTCTCGCTGTCCCAAAACCGGCAGGTGTCCGGTGAAATCTCGTCCGCCAGCACGATCGTGCCGTCCGCCAATCTGCCGTATTCCATCTTAAAATCGACCAGTTTCACCTTACGCTCTAAAAAAAACTCCCGCAAAATCTCATTGATCTGAAACGCGTAGCGTTTGATCGTCTCGATTTCTGTTTCTGTCGCCAGACCGAGCGCGCGCGCGTGATAAGCGTTCAGCAGCGGATCGTGCAGCTGATCATTTTTATAGGAAAATTCAATCGTCGGCTCATCAAAGACAATGCCCTCCGCTACACCGTAGCGTTTCGCGAAGGAACCGGCGGAAATGTTGCGGATAATGACCTCCAGCGGTACGATGGAAACCTTCTTGACCAGTGTTTCGCGATCATTGAGTTCCTCAACGAAGTGCGTTGGAATCCCTTTTTCCTCCAAGATACTGCAAAGATAATTCGACATTTTGTTGTTGATGACGCCTTTCCCTGTGATCGTGCCTTTTTTCAATCCGTCCAGCGCTGTCGCATCATCCTTGTAGGATACGATCACATAATTCGGATCGTTGGTGCTGTATACTTTTTTCGCTTTGCCTTCGTAGAGTTGTGTTGTCTTTTTTATCTCTTTCATTTCTTCTGCCTCCCCAAAACCTTCTGCAAAGATATTTTGGTTATAGCACCATCTATCGCGTTTGTCAATTTAAGTTTGTGTTTTTTTCCATGTATTTTATATTTTGCTTTGTAGATCCCACAAAAATACGCCAAAACCCGTATATTTTATCAAGGTCTTGGCGTAAAAATTCGAGATTTTTTATGTTAGCGAATCAGCCCGCAATATGCTTCAGACAGCATTTTTCTGCCAAGGCAGTACCGATCGCGGTTCCGTATTCTCCGTCCTTTGGTACATAGAAATTCAGATCCGGAAAAAGTGTTTTGATCATGCCGCAAACTGCCTCGCACTCCGGGAAATTCGTCAGCGCACCGATCAGGATGAAATCCTTCATATTCGTGCCCTGCGAGATCAATGCCGCTGTCTGACAGATCGATTCAATGACCATGTGCACGATTCCTGCCGCCTTATCTTCGCAGCTTGCTCTGGAGGATGCTTTGCCGAAATTGGAAGCCGTCACTTCCAGATTCAGCCCCGGCAGTGGTTTCTCGGAGATATCGCCGACGCGCAGATCGATGTGTCCGACCTGTCCGCCCAACGCAAGCTCCTGGATCTTGTCAATGTCCGATGTATTCAGCATCAGCTTGGAAAGCCCGATGATCGTGCCGCCGCCGATGCCGATGCCGCCCAAGTGCGTTGGGATGCCGTCCTTGACCCCGACAAAGGAAGTGCCGGTTCCCATGCTGACGACCATAAACTCCTTCTTACCCTGCGCGAAATAGCCGCCGCCGACGCCATTGGCTGTAAACTCATCAACCCGGTAGGTCGGCAGTCCGTAAATGGCTTGATCGACCGCGCTGCAGCCGACACCGGTCAAATTGACCTGCTGGATATCCTCCAGCGCCAGTTTATTATCATACAAAAATTTACCGAACGCGCCAAACAGGGAGGCGATGGCGTTGTTCGCCGAAATCTGAACCGGTATCAGCATGTCTTTTCCCTGAAAGCCTGCAATTTTTGTCGTACTGCCGCCGATATCGATCCCTACTACGATTCCCATCTTTTGTTGTCCTCTTTTCTCTGCTAAGTAGTGAAACTTTGTTAATTGTATCACACGAAGAAAGAAAAGTAAACAGCTAATTTCTATTTTTTTCTTGTGCCATCGCAGAATCACCAACGCGGCTGAGATTTTTTCTCTTCCTTGTTGTTTGACTTTCTTGTCGCGACAAGCAGTCCAAGTCCGGATGCCAAAAGCAATACAAGCATCCTGCGCAGCGGCAAAGAATCTCCGGTCTTCGGCACCTCCTTCGGTTTTTTCGGCTTATCAGGCTGTGGAGGTTGGTCCGGTTTGGTTGGACGATACGGCTTCTTTGGTTCTTCCTTTTCTTCCGGAAGTTTCTCATTTTCCACCTCGACCCGCGTAATGAGGCCTACGGTTGTGCTTGTGTCAATCAGATGGAAGTCTGTATCCGCTTCGTAGCCTGTCGGGGCTTTGACCTCGCGGTAGAAGAATTTTCCTTTATGAGAGACGGTGACTCTTGCGATGCCGTACTGTCCTGTAACGAGGTTCTTCGTCACCAGCTTTGCATCCGGCACGAGCGTGATACCGTCTTCTGCAAGTTTTGCAGACCAAAGCTCAAACTCCGCTCCGGCAAGGGATTCTCTTGTTTCCTTATCCACCTTCTTGAGTTCGATCTGATAGCTTGAGCCGCCGCCGCCACCCGGAGTATCCGGCGTTTTCACGTTTTCAATCACAAACTGATATTTCGGGATGCCCTTGATGATGCGGAAGCTGTGATAGTCGTAGTCCTCCGGCGCATAGCCTGCCGGAGCCTGCACTTCGCGCCAGAAGTAGATGCCGTAATCCAGATTTGCGATGAAATGTCCGTTTGCATCGGTCGTATAGGTGCCGAGTTTGACATCCGGCTCTACCGTCCACTCTCCGGACTCTTTTGCAGACCAGATTTCAAAGACTGCACCGGAAAGCTTTTTGGCTACGTCGTTCTTATCCACCTTTACAAATTCCACCTCCGGCTTATGCTCGTTCTCAATCGCAAAGCCATCCTTGTTATCGGAGCTAAGCTTGATCATCAGCTTATCCGCAGAGGTGTCCTGTCTTCCGAGGGTGACATTCTTTGCGAAGCGGAAAGTCTCTGCCGGATTGAAAGCGCCTGTCGAGGTAATCTGCGGGTGCGCATCTTCGAGGAAGAGTCCCGGCAGCACGTTTTCGATTTTCGCGCTGACCACGCCGTACTTATCCATCGAAACAGTGACGAGTGCATCGGTACCGATCAGCGAAAGCGTCAGCTTGTCCTTGGTGTTTAGGGTGATCAGACCCGATGGGTCAAGCGTTTCGGTTACGCTCTTTTTGCCGCTTGTGCGCGTAAAGGTCTGCTGGATCACGTTATCCACGCCGTTTGTCACAGAAATGACGGCGCTGTGCTTAAAGATCTGATTGCCCTTTGGCGTAAGGTTTCCGGTCTTGACATCGACAGTCGTAAAGCCCAGCTCCGGCTTTGCAGGATCAATGAGTTCTTCCCTAGTGGTAATGGTCACAGACGGTTCATGCGTGATTTTTGCATTCAGCACGACATTTGCCTTGTCACTTCCCGCGCCTGTTAAGGTAAATTCCGGTGTATAGGTATTGAGGTCTTCTCCTGCTACCGGAGTCCAAAGCTCCTCATAGGCTGCATGGTATCCGGTATAGGTGCCTCTTGGGGTAAAGGTCTTTGTCACACCATCTGCCGTATAGTCAAAGCCGTTTCCGCTTTCAGACGGTTTTACCGTAAGCACCTTGCCGTTTGGCAGGGTGATATTGGTCGTTTCGCCTTTTTTCGTATCCACGGTGATTTCGGTATAGTCGGTATTTGCGGTGATTTTGATCTTCTCATCGATAGAGGTAAAGTCAGCATCCAGCGGATAGGAAAGTCCGTCAATACTGATCGCGGGCATCGGAAGTCTTGCTTCTACCATGATGATGGTTTTGACATGATGCTTTTCTTCGAGGACAAAGCGTCCATAGATACCGTCATGGTTTACATAGTCAAAGGCAGTATCATCCGAGTAGTCCCCCGCTTCTTCCTTGACCGCGAAGTGATATTTCAGATCGCTTAGGATATGGTCCTCTGTGGTTTTCATTTCCTTGAGGTAGTAACGTCCCTCTGGCAGCTTGGTATTTACCAGAATGCTGCCATTTTCCTCGTAGGTGATGGTGAAAACGTCAAGCAGCGTATCCTTTTTGATTTTCTTTGTGAAAACCTGCAGGATGCCGCTATGCGCTGCCTTGATCTCCTCTGCCGCATACAGTCCGAATTTTACGACCTGTCCCGGCTGCGGCGGTTTATACTGGCTCGACTGGAATCCCGTTTCGAGGATTTTCGACAGATCAAGCTGCGCCGTAAAGTATTGGTTCTCAAAGGTGTTCAGATTCCACACCAGCGGCGTGAACTGATTCTTGTATTTCAGCTCTACAAGCTGCTCTTTGCTGTCATTTAAGTATTTTTCCTCAGCCGCCAGTTCTCTGATGATGTATTTTCCAAGCGGAAGCAGCTTTGAGGTCGCTTTTCCGTTTGCATCTGTGGTGATGGTTTCAATCAGATGAGACTGTGTGTATCTTGTCGTCTTATAGACATTCGCAAGATCCAGTACGCCAACGCCGCTGCCGGATGCAGTTTCTGCACAGTAGATATCCATGGTATAACCGTCCGCAAAGGTCAGCTCTAACGGGGTATCTTCGCCTTGATTGGTAACGATCTCGATTGCGTACATCGTCTCGCCGCCTGCCTCTAGGGACTCGATGCGTTTTGCGACAACTGTAATGCCGTCCGCAAGTCCGTCTCTACTGCTAAACTCGACACGCGGTTTGGTTGGGGAAAGCGTGGAGTACCAGTCGAGTTTCAGCGGCACTTTGTTTCCCTCGGAGTCGTAGTGCATGAAGTTTAAGGTCGGTACGATATCCTCGTACAGATGATCGACTGCGGAGGCTGGCATCTTGATCGTCGCGTAGCACACCCCGCCTTTATAGTACATATCGGCTTTCGTGCCGTCCTGCCATGAAAAGTATACTGGTGCGCTGATCGGTACGGTGCGGAACGTAATTACGCCCGGCGCGTTTTCCTGTTCGTAGCCGATTCCCACATCAACGGTTTCCGCTACGCCCACAGCCTGCTTGGTGATGACGGTCGTTGCAACGCCTGTCGCAGGATCTGCTTTCGCATCGACAACCAGACCGTCAAAGTCTATGGTCACGCCGTCCGGATCGTCCTTTTCCTGCTTGTATGTTGCTTCATAGACCTGTACCCGCATCTGCTCAAAGTTCCCATCTGCGGTACACGCCTGCCAGCTGACCAGATCGTTTAAGAGGACGCGGTAAATGGTGCTTCCGCTTTCTGCATCCAATTTGGAAATGATGACATACTGCGGATCGTTTTTCGCATCGCCTGTAAAAGGAACCCGCGACCAGCCTTCTTCGGTCGGAATCGTATACGGCGGGAGTTCTTTTCCCGCAGTGTCTGTTTCGATGAAGGTATAGCTTTCTCCTCCAAGCAGAAGGTCTGTCTTTTCGCCTTTGGTATAGTAGCCGGTGACAGCGGTTTTGTATTTTGTTTCGCCATCCTCCGTTTGTTTTAAGATCGCGCGGTCCCCTGCTGCCGGATTTCCGGAAAGGTCCCAGCCTTCATTATCCCACTCGAACTTGGTCTTTGTGACCTTCACCGTTTCGTCTTTATAGGTTGGCGGGGTATCGTCCGGTCCGTCATAGGCTCCGTCACCGTTTGCGTCAATGCCCGGCTGGTCGATGATCGTTTTTGTCACATCGCGTTCTTCGGTTTTCAGATCGTCTGCCGTCAGCTTATAGTAGAGATAATCTTTGACAAGGTAGCGACTTGCCGCATACTTGGCAAGGTCGGTATCTACGCCGTCAATAAAGACATCGTTTTCACCGTCTGCTTCAAAGACGTACAGCTTCTTATACACATCCAGCTCGGATACGACGGTCCAGTCGAACTCGTCGATCTTATCTTTTTCATAGCTTTGGATTTCGCCCTTGGCATCATCCACTGATTCCGTACCGACCATACCGTGCATATAGGTCATCGGGATTTCCGGTACGCTTCCGTCAAGCGGACTTGTGGTCTTAATGACATTCACCTTCGTGACGTTTCTTCCGCCCGCTTGGTTTTTTAGAATCACTTCTACATCATAGCGATAACGGTATGCTTCATCCTGCGTTTCATAGACGTAGGTATAGGTCGTATCCTTTTGCTCCGGGGATACATAGATGGTTCGTTTCACGTTGCCCTCGGAGGCTTCACGCTCTAGCATATACCAAAGCTCTGCACCGGAATCATGCGAATAGGAGCCGGTTTCATAGTTTTTCTTATTCGGATATTCCTTTGGGTTTAGCAGCTTCCAGGCAAAGGCTTTGACCGTCTCGACGGCATTAGATAGATGCGTGGAAAGCTTCTTTGGAATGGTGATTTTTTCATCTGTTTTCGCATCATAGATATCCGGTCCTTCGCCGCCGTCGTTTAGGTTCTCATCGACGGCTGCAAAGATGCCAAAGACTGCGTTTTTCAGTTTGGCGACTTTTTCAAACACCGGAGTGAGAATGGTATGCCCGTCTTTTTCTTCTTTTTGGAAGCCGACCAGTGCCTCTCCCTCTTTGGTGATTTCGATTTTTCCTTTGACGCTGTTATTTAACACGCCCATGAGACGGTAATACTTCTTATATGGGAAGTTACTGTTATCATAGGCAGGGTCTGCGTCTTCTGCATGACCGTTTGAGGTAATGAGCTGCGAATAGTTTCCGTCTATGTGCATATCCTGCTCGGTGACGGTAAAGGTATAGCGGTTTGTGACCATTTGATCCAGCTCTGCAAAGCTATACTGGTCTTTATCCTTATATACCACTTTGTTTCCGTCTGCGTCATAGATGGCAACCACATCTTCATACTTATGTCCGTCTCCGGTATAGTGATTGCCATACTTTCCGGTATCGCCGAATTTTAATACGCCATCTTCGATATACCCGAAGTTATGGTTTTTTCCTTGTCCGTCTGTGCCGTACTCTCCGACAAAGTATCCATCCGGCAGCAGCCATTCATAGACTTCATATTTTCCGTAAGGGAGTTCATACGGGATGGTGGTTTCGCCATTTTCATCGAGTTCAAAGGTATAGTTCGTGCTCTTGGAGTTGATGGACTCTGCGTTTGGCAGAAAGCGATTTAAGATATCCTTGGAGACGGTACCGCCCGGTCCAAAGGCTTTTTCGTTTTCTTCGTCTGTTAAATCCGGATTTCCTTTATACCGGATGAAAATCTTCGTGCCTTTCAGCGGAATCTGTTTTCCGGTTTCGGAGTCTACTTTCACGATCTTGATCACATTTTCTTTGATCTTATCGCGGATATTCAGCTGATAGCGGTTATTAAAGAAGTCTCCGGTTCCGTTTGCGCTCGCGCCGATCGCGTTCGTTCCGTTTGCAGCGTAGCCTGCATACGCGCCGTTTATCGGTACGCTTCCTTGCGTGCCGTATGGATTTCTTTTTGCGGCTCCGTTATCATGCTCGGACACGACCACGGTGGTACGTTCCAGTACGAATTTCGGATCATCGGCTTTCACTTCTGTGAGTTCATAGGTGCCGTAAGGCAGATCCCGCAGCAGAATCTGTCCGTTGGTGCCGACCTTCATACCACGCCCGCCGTTTAGCGTGTTATTTGCGATGCCGACCCCGCGCGATGCGGTAAAGATATGGGTGCCTTCCAGTGACACCGCCGGAGTCTCACTTGTAAGATGCACATACTCTGCGCCCTCAAAGCCGTCCAGCAGTTTGATCGTCCAGTAGGAGGCTCTTGAGATATTACTTTTATCCGCGCCGAGTGCGGAATCCTTGAACGGATTTTCCTGTTCATTGGATTTGATGATCAGAAGCTCCCCTCTAAATTCGTCGTTGACGAAGGTTTCCTGGTCATAGGAGAGATCTTCGTTTGGCGCTGCGCTTGCGCCCTCGGTGTGATTGGTACCATCACCCTTTGTTGTGTTATATGTGAAGGTATATGCGATGTCAGACCATGGCTCACTTTCGTGTCCGAAGTTACAAGCATCGGTTGATTCCGCATGATAGCTGAACGTATATTCTCTGACACCTGCGTACTGGTCCGGGTCGATATATCTACCGTCCGGTCTGGTTTCGGTGATGCGGTAATTCACCGTCACATCCCATTTTCTTGATTTTTCTTTTCCCTTACAGTGCAAGGTCGTAACTGGCGGAGTGCCGCTTGTCTCGTAGTGATCCGGGATATATTCTTTTGTCAGATACGGCTCAAGGTCTGCCGCAGTCTGAAACGGCTGGTCACTAAAGGTATATGCTGTGCCGAAATCATCCAGCGTCCTTACGTCAATGGTTTCCCAATCTCTTGCGCCAATCTGACGCTCTAAGGTATATGTTGCATCAAGGCCTGCGCCGCCCATTGGTGTATGGTTATTGCCATCCCAGCCGACATTTGCATCGACTTTTTCAATCGGCATGGAAAGGGTCGGAAAGTATTCGACTTCCGTCGGGATGCAGTTTTCCGCCTGCGGCTCCGGACCATCCTCTGGCGTAATCATCAGCCAGCCGGAAGTCGGGTCATTCAGACCGGAAATGAAGCCCTGGGTATGTCCGTTTTTGGTTGCGTGTTCCCAGACGTAGCGGTTATATTTACTGCCATACTGCTTGAGATAGCTTTCTGCACGTTCGGATACTGCGTCCACATGCTTGATCTCTAATTTTTGACCAAGCAGCGTTTTATCGGTGATGGTAATGGTATATTTTTTGTTTGCCTCATCGTAGGCGATTTTAACTCCTTTGAGTTCTTTTCCCTTGCTATCCACCACCTTGTATTCGCCTCGATAGGAGCCTGCGGTGATGGTCTTGGTGATGACATCCGCCTTGCTTTCCTCCTCTGTAAGCGAAATTTTGGTCGGTTTTGCAAGACCTCCCGCAATCTTTCTATCAAAGTTCTCACGCTTTTTGATGGTCGATGCCATGAAGTTGTAGATATCCTTGGCGTTTGTGCCTGCAAGGTTATTTAAGTAGTGGTCTGCCGGAATCTTACTGGTATATACCCCTGTGCGGTGTCCGGTTTCATAGCTGTTTCCGTTTGCTTTTCGCGCGAACTTCTCATCTCGCATCATCTGCTGGCATTCCCAGACGAGCATCTGCGATGCCACATACCAGTCGGTGATGGTGTAGTTCTTGCCCGGATCGTAGTCATGGTACTGCTTAAAGCCCATATCGTACAGCTCCTGCATATTACTTTCCTTCACCGGCGCCATCATCAGCACCTTGTAGACGTTTTCCAGTGGGTAAGGCTTATCTGTACTTGTAAAGTTACTGTACGCATGATAGACCGCCGAATCTTTGTACTTTCTCTTATACAGGGTGTTTTCCTTGTGGATAACGCCATGTTCGAGGCAGTAGAGCAGGTAGTTTTCCTCGCCGCTTGCCGTATACATTTTAATCGGGTCATGTGCCTCGGTTGCGCTGCCGTTTCTTTCGAGATATGCGTCTTCTCTTTGCATCCCGGAATCATAGCGCACGACATAGA
>URWB01000025.1 GCA_900551415.1 uncultured Eubacteriales bacterium | reverse complement strand
AATCTCTGATTTCGTTATGCGCACTTTTATCCTCGTGCAGCGTGCCGCTCGTCCTGAAATAAAAAGGTAATCCCGTATAATGCCGCAAGCCCGACAATTGCGTAGATGACGCGGGAAACGACCGCCAATTGGGCGCCGAAGATGCCGGATACCAGGTTATAGTTAAAGAATCCGATCAGGCCCCAGTTGATTCCGCCGATAATCATCAGGATGAGAATTAGTTTTTTCAAAGCAATCACTCCCTTCAAACGCTATTTTATCCAAAAATATTTTACTTATACACGCGGGGTGTGTTATAATGTTTTTTGAGATGATTGGTTCTATCCTGTCACACACAACCGCGAAATGGAGTTTTTTATGAAAATTCAGTTAAAAAAGGGGCCTCGCGCCGCGTTCGAGGAGATCGAAGTCGAAAAGGGAACGACAATCGAAGCGATTTACAAAAAGATTGAGCGCGAGCTGCCGTATAAAATATTATTGGCAAAAGTGAACTATGAATACGAAGGCCTGGATTACGAAATCCGTCAGGAATGCAGCGTGGAACTGCTGGACATGCGCGTGCAGGCGGCAAGTCTTGTCTATCAAAGCAGTTTGTCTCTGCTCTATCTGAAGGCGATTCACGATGTGCTGGGCGCGGTAGACGTTGACATCGAAAACGCGCTGAACAAGGGTCTGTATACGGAGATTAAGCGCGACGTGCCTGTGACCGCAAAAGAGGTACGGCAGATTCAGCAGCGGATGGAGGCTTTGGTGCGCGCGGATCTTCCGCTGATGAAGGAGGCGCTCAGCAAAGAGGAAGCCATCGCGTTTTTTGAAAAAACCGGAAGAACGGATAAAATCGCGCTGCTGGCGGAAAACCCGAAGACCAAAAAAGTCCGCTTCTACTCCTTGGACGGATACCGTGATTTTTTTTACGGCCGCATGGTGCCGTCAACGGGGTATCTCACGCGTTTTGAGCTTCGCAAATATCGCCGCGGCGTTTTGATGCGCTTCCCGCAGCCGAGCGATCCGAATCGGATTCCGGATTATGTGGACGAGAGAGTCCTGTACCAGACCTTTGGGGAACAGAGCCGTTGGGGCAAGCTCATGGGCATTGATTACGCCTTTGACTTGAATCGCAAAATTGAAGAGGGAAAGTTTAAGGAGCTGATTCAGCTTTCTGAGGCCTTGCACGAACGCAGAATCGTGGAAATCGCGGACATGATCACCAAACAGAAAAAACGGATCATTCTGATCGCGGGTCCGTCCTCCTCCGGCAAAACGACCTTCGCGCAGCGTTTATGTATTCAGCTGCGTGTCAACGGACTGGAGCCGCTGTATATGGGAACGGATGACTACTTTTTGGAACGGGAGGAAACTCCGGTGGACGCCTACGGCGAAAAGAACTACGAGGATCTGGACGCGGTGGACATTCATTTGTTCAACAGCAACATGAATGATTTGCTTGCAGGCAAACAGGTGGATCTGCCAACCTTCAATTTTATCGTGGGACATAAGGAATACGGCAAGCGGCTGACGAAGATTCGAGGCAATCAGCCGATCGTCATCGAAGGCATTCACGCGCTGAACGACGCGCTGACGCCGGAGATCGATCCACAGGAAAAATTCAAGATTTACATCAGCCCGCTGACGCAGCTCAACATCGACGCGCACAATCGCGTTGTGACGACCGATCACCGCATGCTGCGGCGGATGGTGCGCGACTACAAATATCGCGGCTACAGCGCGCAGAATACCATTCAAAGCTGGCCGAAGGTACGCGCCGGCGAGGACAAAAATATTTTTCCATACAGCAACGAAGCCGATGTGATGTTCAATTCAGTCCATCTGTATGAGCTTTGTGTGCTCAAAAAATACGCTTTGCCGCTGCTCGAAGCCATCAAACCGGATGAGCCGGAATACAGCGAGGCACAGCGCATGCGGAATTTCCTGCGCTTCTTTAAGACGGTGGAGGATGATTCGGCAATCGTGAATAATTCGATTCTCAGGGAATTTATCGGCGGCAGTGTGTTCGTTGATTGACAAGCAAGGAGTTTTTTGACAACATGGCAGAGATTACAATTATAGGAGGCATTAATATTGACATTGAGGGCTGCCCCTTTGGGAGCCTGAAGGCGGAGGACTCCAATCCGGGTAAAATTTCGCTCGCTTACGGCGGAGTCGGACGCAACATCGCGGAGAACGCGGCGCGCCTCGGCGGCGATACGGCGATGGTATCGGTGATTGGCGATGACCAGATGGGACGCGGTGCCAAAGCACAGCTCGCGGAGTTGGGAGTGGATGTGTCCTGCGTTACGGAGCTCCAAGGTCGCAGTTCGTCCATGTATCTGTCAATCTTGGACGAAAAGCATGACATGGCGATGGCCATCAGCGACATGAGCATTATGGACGAACTGACGCCGGCGAAGCTGGCGGACTGCGCGCCCTTTCTCCGAAGCTCCGGGATTGTCGCGCTGGACGCGAATTTGGACGAGGATTTTTTGACCTACGCCTGTGACCTTTTAGACGGAGTACCGCTCTTTTTTGATCCGGTATCCGCGAGTAAGGCGGCGCGCGCCAAAAATTTGATCGGCAGATTTTACAGCATGAAGCCGAATGTCATGGAGGCCGAGGTGCTTTCCGGACTGCGCGTTGAAACAGAGGCGGATCTCGCGCGGGTCGGAGACTGGTTTCTGTCGCAGGGACTTGAGCAGCTCTTTATTACGCTGAACAAAGACGGCGTTTATTATAAAAGCAAAGAGAAAGAGGGAATTCTCAGACCCCGCGGGGATTTACGCCTCATCAGCGCGACAGGCGCGGGAGACAGCTTTTCGGCAGCGATTCTTTTAGGCTGCGTACGCGGACTTGATATCGAGGAAATTGCCCGTATGGGCATGGCGGCGGCCTCCATCGCGATGGAAAGCGAGCAAGCTGTAAACAGCAATATCAATATGAAGGAACTCAAGAGGAGGATGAGAGAAGATGTATAGTAAGTATTTAGACATCAAACCGGAAGTAGCAAAAGCATTGGAGGAGGGCACACCGGTGGTCGCCCTGGAATCCACGATCATTTCACACGGCATGCCGTACCCGAAGAACGTTGAAACCGCAATCGCGGTCGAAAATGTTCTGCGTGCGCATGATGTCATGCCCGCGACGATCGCAATCATTGGAGGCAGAATCAAGATCGGTCTGACCGAAGAGGAAATCGAATATATGGCGACGGCTGAGAATGTTCTAAAAGTCAGCAGACGTGATTTCCCGCTGACGATTTCGCAGGGACTGGACGGCGCGACAACGGTCGCGGGAACGATGATCGCCGCGCATATGGCAGGCATTCGTCTGTTTGTGACGGGCGGTATCGGCGGCGTTCACAGAGGCGCGGGCGAGAGCTTTGACATCTCCGCGGATCTGGAGGAACTGAAGATGACGGATGTGACCGTCGTATGCGCAGGCGTAAAATCTATTTTGGATATCGGCGCGACCTTAGAATATCTGGAAACCGCGGGTGTTCCGGTCGTGACCTGCGGCGCGGATCAGTTCCCTGCGTTTTACAGCAGAGAAAGCGGATTTGCGGCGGACTGCAGAGTGGACGATCCGGCGAAGATCGCGGCGATGATCAGGAGCAAGGCAGAGCTCGGCCTGCGCGGCGGCATGCTGGTCGCGTGTCCGATTCCGACAGAAGATGAGATTCCGTACGAGAAGATGGACGGCGTAATCCGGCAGGCGCTCGCGGAATGCGAGGAAAAGGGTGTACGCGGCAAAAAAATCACGCCGTTCCTCCTGAGCAGAGTCAAGGATTTGACGGAAGGCCACAGCCTGGAAGCCAATATTAAACTGGTGCTGCACAACGCGGAAGTCGGCGCGAAGATTGCGAGCAGCCTTTGATTGCCGACCCGCGGGCAAGCAAGATGCGGGTATAGAAGCGAAAAACAAAAGAAACGCAAAGAGATCAAAAGAGGATGAGAGGTAGGCAGATATGAAGGGGAAGAAAAAAATTTTTGCGGCAGTTTTGACATTCTGCCTGATGCTGACAGGCATTCCGGCCGCGGCCTTCGGAGAGGAAACCGCAGCGGCAGGGGATATTGTGATTCTTTACAGCAGCGACATCCACGGCGGCGTTGACAGCAATCTGGGACTGGCCGGACTGGCGGCGTATGCGAACGAAAAGCGGGCGCAGGGCAGCGCGGTCGAGTTGGTGGATGCCGGAGACGCGGTCAGCGGCACCATGCTGGCTTCGACAACGCAAGGACGCTATGTGGTGGAAGCGATGAATCTGGCCGGTTACGGCATCGCGGTGCCGGGCGTGCATGAATTTGATTACGGAGTTTCCGGATTGGTGGGCACGCTGTCAAAGGAAGCGAAGCATCAATATATCAGCTGCAATTTTACGATGACGGCAAACGGACAGACGGTGTTCAAACCGTATGTCATCAAAACATACGGCAGCGCGAAGGTGGCCTATATCGGCATCAGCGATCCGCAGACGATCAGTAAATCCGGCGCGTCGTTTAAGAACAGCGACGGCAGTGCCGCCTACTCCTTCGCGGATGGTTCCGGCGGCAAGAAGCTCTACGAAGCTGTGCAGAATGCCATCGACGAAGCCAAGGCAGCCGGCGCGGACTATATCGTTGCGATCGGTCATCTGAGTACGACAGGAGATGCAGCTTACACGCCAAAGAGCGTCATCGAAAACACAACGGGGATTCAGGCGTTTATCGACGGCAATACGCATACAGCCATTGTCGGCGAAAAGGTCAAGGGAGCGGATGGCGGTGAGGCGCTGCTGACTTGCGCGGGCGCGGGTCTGAATAACATCGGCGTTTTGACCATTACGGCAGGAAAGAGTATTTCCTCCCAATTGGTAAACAGCTATCGCTTGCGCGACATTAAGACCAAGGACGGAATTGACGCGCTGACCAAAAAGTACAAACAAAATCTACAGGAAAGCTTCGCGACGACCAGCAGCAGGCTGGAGGCAGCTAACAGCAGCGGCGTCAGAATTGTCGAGGGAGCCGAAACAAATCTCGGAGATCTCTGCGCGGACGCGTACCGTGTGGTAACCGGAGCGGATGTTGCTTTTGTCGAGGCGAGAGAAATCAAGAGCAATATTGAACTGGGCTCGATCAGCTATGATGATATTATGAACGCGCTGCCGGGCGGACGCTCGATCAGCGTAATCAGCGTCAGCGGCTATGATATTCTTGACGCGCTGGAAATGTCCGCGCGGGTTTATCCTGCCAAGAACAGCGGTTTTTTGCAGGTCTCCGGCATTACCTTTGACATTCAGGAAACCGTCATTCCGTCTGTAACGCTGGATGGAGACGGCAATTTTACCGGGGTTACGGACGACTATCGCGTCACCAACGTAATGATCAACGGTAAGGAGCTGGATGTGATGGCGAATTATACAGTCGCCGGCACCAACGCGCTGCTGAACGGGGAGACCGGTTATACAATGCTCCAAAACGGCCCGCTCAAAAAAGCCAACATCACGACCGATAATCAAGCCTTGATCACCTATATCGCCGCTTCACTCAAAAACAGCATCGGCGGCGCGTACAGCAAATCGCAGGGCCGGATCGATTCGATCAAGCTGGCGAGACAAAGCGAGATTAACGCCGAAATCGAAAAGAAGATTGAAGAAAAGTTGAAAGACTATGCCGCGGAGGTAAAAGCGCTGCGAGAACAGCTGGCGATACAGCAGGACATCATCGCGATGAAATCGCTTTCTCTCAAAGTGACGGCAAAATTCAGCAAGAGCGGCAGCAAACGCACTGTAAAGGTCACTTGGACGCCATCCTCAAAGATCAGTGGCGTCAAATACCAGCTTTACAAATCCGCGAAGAAGTCCGCAGGCTTCAAAAAGCTCACGACGACTTCTAAAACAACCATTCGAAACACAAACGGCTTGCGCAAGGGAAATACCTATTATTACAAAGTCCGCGCGTACAAGTACCTCAAGGGAAAGTACTATTACAGCGGTTGGTCCAATGTACGAAGCTGCAAGATCAGCAAATAGCGATTGCTCCCCCGCGCCGCGGGGTAACAATAAATTTTATCTTATCTTAAAAAGAAAAGGAGAAAAGCTATGAAGAACAGGAGAGTATTAGCGGTATTGCTGGCAGTTGCTGTTATGCTCGCGATGATGCCGGCGATGGCATTCGCGGACACGACAGCCCCAGCGCCGGAAACGGCGCCGACAGCTCCGGCCAAATCGAATGACATTGTCATTCTCGGCACCAGTGATGTACACTGCGGTATCGATCAGAACATCGGTTACGCGGGTCTTGCGGCTTACAAAAAAGCCATGGCAGAAAAGTACAACTATGTGGCGCTTGTCGACGCGGGTGACGCGATCCAGGGTGATACCATCGGTACGTTGTCCAAAGGGGAATACCTTGTGGACATCATGAACGAGGTCGGCTACGATGTTGTCGTTCCGGGCAACCACGAATTCGACTACGGTATGGATCAGTTCCTCAATGTCATCGTGCCGAAGATGAAAGCGACCTATGTTTCCGCGAACTTCGTCAAGAATGGCAAACCGGTCTTTGATACCTACAAGATGATGACCTACGGCGACAAGAAGGTCGCGTTTGTCGGCATCTGCACGCCGGAAACCCTGGTGAAGTCCACACCAACCTATTTCCAGGACAAAAACGGCAACTACATCTACGACTTCTGTAACGATACAACCGGAGAAAAACTGTATAAGGCAGTACAGGACGCAGTAGACGCCGCGAAGAAAGCGGGCGCGAACTACGTTGTGGCAGTGGCGCACCTCGGTGATGACAGCGCGAGCGCGCCTTGGACTTCGATGGACGTGCTTGCAAAGACAAGCGGCATTGACGTGCTTTTGGACGGCCACGCGCACAGCACAGTTGTTAAGAGCGTCAAGAACAAGGACGGCAAGAGCATCCAAATGGTCGCGACCGGAACGAAGCTCGAAAATATCGGTAAGATCGTAATCGCCGAGAACGGCGCGATCACAGCGGAATATATAAACGGAGACGTGGCAAAGGATAAAGACGCAGGCGTCACGAAGTTTATCGAAGGCATCAAGGCGAAATACGCGGAACTTGAAAAGAAGGTTGTTGCGAAAACGGCGGTTGATCTCGCGATTGCGGACAAGGACGGAAATCGTCTGGTCAGAAGTGAGGAAACCAACCTCGGTGACCTTTGCGCGGACGCGTACCGGAATGTACTCGGCGCGGATATCGCGTTTGTAAACGGCGGCGGTATTCGTGTGGCAATTCCGAAGGGCAATATCACCTACGGACAGGTCATCGCGGTACATCCGTTCGGCAACATGGCGTGTGTAGTAGAAGCGACCGGACAGCAGATCCTCGACGCGTTGGAATTCGGCGCCAGAAACGTGGGTAAGGGTGAAAACGGCGGATTCCTGCAGGTTTCCGGCCTGACCTATACCATCAATTCTCTGATCGAACCATCTATTCAGACCAATGAAGCGGGAGAATTCGTCAAAGTAACCGGCGACTACAGAGTCAGAGACGTCAAGGTTGGCGGCGTGGATCTGGACTTGAATAAGACTTATACGCTTGCTTCCCATAACTATATGCTCAAGAGCGGCGGAGACGGTTTCGTAATGTTCAAGGGCAACAAGCTGCTGCAGGATGAGGTCATGATTGACAATCAGGTTCTCATCAACTATATCCAAAAGAACCTCAACGGTGTCGTTGACGATCAGTACGCGGCGCCGCAGGGCAGAATCAAAATCTTATCCACAGAGCTTTTTGCGCAGGTCAGTGAAAAACTGCAGGTCGCGGAATACGAGTGCAAGTTAACCGCGAAGGCGCAGAAAAAGGCTGTGAAGCTGACTTGGAATGCCTGTGCCGCGGACAGTGTAAAATATCAGGTTTACAAATCCACGAAATCGACGAAGGGCTTTAAGAGAGCCATTACGACAAGCAAAAAAACTTACACGGCAAAGAAGCTCACAAAAGGTAAGACCTATTACTTCAAGGTCAGAGCGATCAAGACAATCGGCGGCAAGACGTATTACGGACACTGGTCCAACGTCGCTGCCAAGAAAGCCGCGTAGATCGAAAACAATTACAGCGGTGCTTGTCACCGCGAAAAAAACAACGGGTCTCCCGCGCGGGAGACCCGTTGTTTTTGATGATGCAGGAAACACCGCCTCGGGCGGGAGAATCAATTACGCACATCCTGCGCGCTAAATTTTGCCCTCTTGTCAAGAACTGCAAAATGTGCTATACTTGCGTTGACAATTACATAAGCGTTTATGTTCTTTCGCCATGCCGCAGCCGTATCGAAGGTTGACTGCGGAGTTGACGAAAGCTAAGATGGAAGCAGGTGCAAATCCTGCACGGTCCCGCCACTGTAAGAGGGGAGCGCATCTTCCGAATACCACTGAGACGGGCTGCGAGCCGCAGCTGTGAAGTTTTGGGAAGGGGGAATTTGCGTAGAGATCCTTAAGTCAGGAGACATGCGTAAACAATGGGTAACTGCCGCGTCGGATGAGCGCAGCGCAGATGGAAAGAGATTGCGGTAGAAACGGACCGCGGTGAAGCTATGATTTCTTGTAGTTTCCCCGCGGTCTTTGTTTTTCCGGGAGCTTATGAAACGAAAATGCCGCGCGGTGACAAGCAAAGCAGGGCATAGCGTCATAGCAATCTTTCCTCGCGAAGCATCAGCCATTCAGAACAGAGTTTGGAGGATTATGATGAACAGCAGAACACAGAACAAGAGAATTTTTTATCGCGCGCTTGCGGGGATCAGCCTGTATGTGCCTTGTAAACAGGAGGAAGCGGGCAAACCGGAGCCGCAGATGATGTTGAACGAGCAGGGGGAACGGTTTGTACCGGCGTTTTTTGCCAAGCGCTCTTTGAAAGGGGATTTTGACGAAAAGTCCCTGGTCGAATTTGCCTTCCCGCTGCTGCGGAGTCTTATCGGCGGCCTGCCGCAGAATGTTCGCGGTGTGATGATCGAGCCTTATGATAAGGAGATTTGTTTAGATCGCAGCCGCATGGCGGAATATGATTTTTTTATCAAGGGCAGCGACGATGAGCCGCGGCGGGAGACGGCGGGACGTGTGCGCGCCTAAGCTGATGCAAAAATGACAAAAAGCGGCGCGAACGGGCAGCTTCAGGGGGAGCTGCCCGTTTGCGGCTGGCTTCTGTTCAAACTTCTTATAAGTATTTTACGTAAAATTTCATGTCTGCAGGGCAGTATCCGAGCGCAATATAAAAATTCATGGCGTTCGGATTTGTTTCTTCTGATTGGAACTGTAATCTCTTGCAGCCGCGCATGGAGGCGAATTGCTCTATCAATTCCATAGCGCGCTTCCCGTATCCTTTTCCCCGCGCGTCTGGAAGCAAATACAAGTCATCGAGGATCAGCGCTTTTCCATGTGTCCATACACTGTAGATGGTCATGAGATTCGCGAAACCGACCGGTGTATGGTTTTCTTCAAAAATGATGAGGCTGATGAACTTCTTTGCCTGTAAGGCCTCAAAAAAAGTGTTTGAAAATTGCTCGTCACTCACCTTGTTCGTATCATTCCATAAATCATGATCCTGAATTTCTTCTTCCATAAACATGCGGTTCAAAGTGATCCAGCAATCTTTGTCGCTTTCGCGGCATAAACGGAAGCTAAACATTGCA
The DNA here is from genome assembly GCA_900551415.1 of uncultured Eubacteriales bacterium. GTDB lineage: Bacteria > Bacillota > Clostridia > Peptostreptococcales > Anaerovoracaceae > CAG-238. The sequence goes on along the minus strand of URWB01000025.1, from coordinate 13,580 downwards.
TATCTCCTTTCTCTGCCGCAGGGACAGTTTATAGCGGGCATTCCCCGAAGGATTGCTTCTTATGCGGCAGCGCTTCTGCCGGAGGGGGAAGGCTGCCGCCGGGCAGGAAACTTACAGGTGGATTTCGCCTTCCGCGAGGATCACAGCGCTGCCGCCGACTTGGATCTGACAAGCGGAGGCGGTGCCGCCTTCACAGCCGTCCGCGCTGCAGTCAGCGTCCAGATGGGTGAGAATCAAGGAAGGGCGACCCATTTTTTCGCCCTGGATGATCTTACAGTCATCGCCGTCTTTGACGAAGCCGTTGAGATAGCCGTAGTAGGTCAGTGCGCCGTTGGAAGTGCCGGTCGCGGCTTCTTCATCGATGTCATAGAGCGGCGCAAAGTTTCTCGCGTGGCAGAGCGCGTCATCGGCATCGCCCGCCTTGTCGAGCGTGAACGCGTGAACGCCTGTCACTTCATAGCGCGCGGAGAGCGCAGACAGAGCAGGCATGTCCGGTGCCAACGCCACAAGGTCAGCAAGGGAAACGAGTGGCAGCATAATGTCCGGCAGACCTGTGGAAATCATCTGCGGCAGCAGCGTGAGTCCCTTGGCAAGCTGTTCGTCGTAGGAGCTGCCCATGACCTTGTATAATTCATCCAAAGCGCTCTTTTGCGTGATTTCACCGATCTTAACCGGAGCCGCCATGTCCATGAGCACGAAGCCGTCCTTACAGGCAATGTTCAGGTCTCCGGCGAGTGTGTGATTCAAATAGGTATCGTTGTCGTGAATGATACCCGCGTGGAGCAGTACCTTGAACGAAGCGATTGTCGCGTGACCGCAAAGGTCAACCTCGGCCGCCGGCGTGAAATAGCGAATTTGAAATTCTTTCTCGCTGAGCCGCTTGATAAAGGCGGTTTCCGAGTAGCGGAGTTCCGCGGCGGTCTTGACCATCAGCGCGTCGGATGGAAAATCGCTGCCGTCCGGAAGCAGGACAACACCGGCGGGATTGCCGCCAAAAATGGTTTCGGTAAACGCGTCCGCGATGTAAAATTTCATAGAGAACCTCTCTTTCTGTTGTGCTTTTGTGATTTTGAAGGAAATACGCGCTGTCACCGCGCGTCCTGCTTTCATTATAGAGGAAAGAAATCCAAATAGCAAGAAGAAGGCAGTTTCTTTTGAAGGCAAGTTATGCTATACTAAGAATGATAGTTTGGAGCTACGGACAGAGCAGAGGAAGGGGATTATGGATCGAAAGGATTATTACAGAATTTTGGGCGTGCGCCCGGGGTCGACACGAACGGAGATTGATAAGGCTTATAACGAGCGTATGAAACGTCTGCGCTCCTTGGATTTTGAAGATGAGCGGGAATACGCGGATCGCAAGATGCGGGAACTCAAATACGCGTACAGCGTGGTGGTCGGTGGGGCGCCTCCGGTCAGCGCGCATCAGAAGCGTGAGCATCACAAGCAGCGTAAGGATGATATGGAATCCGAGGAGATGACGGGCGGCTTTTTGGGGAACCTCAGCGGACAGGCAAAAGCCGCCGCGGAGCGTGTAAAGCAAAGCGCGCAAAGCGTAACAGGACATCACCCGGAGGGCAGCCACAGCCATCGAAACGACAGGCGGGAACAAGCCGTAAGAGATGACGCGCGAAGCGGCAGCCGCAAAGATAACGGGGGGCAGAGACTGGTGCAGGACGCTGAAGGCGCGCGCAAAGGCGGTCAGCCGCTTGTAAAGTCTTTTGACGATTCGTTGGACGGCGGCAAGCTGATCAAGACGGTCGTCGGGATTATCGTGCTTTTGCTGGCCATCACACCGACCATGATCTCCTCCTGCGAAAGCAGCATGACGCCGGATTACGAGTATGGCCAGTCGGAAATCGTGGATTCGGATTGGGAAGCTACCTACAATGAGACGGTGCAGATTGCGGACCAGCTGATGTATGAGCGGGTTTCGGATTTCGACTACGATGGCTGGCTGGATGACAGCGAAGCGGTTCAGTATCAGGATCAAATCGTTGGCGAGATCGTGCCGGAGGAGGGAGAGGAAATCCCAAACTATACCGATGCCCTCGCGCAAGGTCTGTGCCTGCCGTCCGCAGCCGCGGCGCTGGCGTATCTGACCGGAGAAGAAGATTTTTACTGGTATAACGATGACGGACAGAATGCGGATGTTTTGGCGGAGCAGCTCATGCAGGCGCCGGGGTTCAGCGAAATCGCAGGTGCGGTGAATCTTTACCGCGACGAGCGGATTCTGGATGAGGGAGCCTACTTACGGTTTTTGATCGATGTGGCGGACAGCCAGACGATCAGCGTGCTTTACGGTTAGCCGGCATCAGCAGAGCGGCGATCGCATAAATCGCGTGGACGCGGCGGAGGGACGGCCGGACAAAAATCGGGACGCGCAGAGTTTTGCGAAAAACGTGAAACCGCGGGGACGGCGGATTTTTTGAGGACATGCGAGGCGTGCGGAGAAAACCGGACACGCAGGCAAAGCCGCAAAGAAAAAAGTGAGAAAAGAGAAAGGAAGCAGGAGCAATATGGAAGTTTTTGATCTTGCGCCGGTGAAGTTTGAAGAGGACGAGATGCTGGTCCTGGACCAGACGAAGCTGCCGGCAGAAGAGGTTTACATAAAAATGGAGACGAAGGAGGACGTCTGGGACGCGATTCATACGCTGAAGGTGCGCGGCGCGCCGGCAATCGGCGTGGCGGCGGCTTACGGACTCTATGTTTCAACGCGGGATTTCGCGGGAACGCGCGTGAAGGAGTTTCGGGAATATGTGCGGGAGACGAGCGCATATCTGAATACCGCAAGACCGACGGCGGTCAATCTTTCGTGGGCACTGAAACGCTGCGAGGACATGCTGGACAAATATATTTCGGCGTTTGACAACGCGGCGGACGGATTCCTCTGCACCTGCGAGCATTGTGCGGGCGATCAGGTGGACGACGCCAAGCTGCTGCTTCTGGACGAGGCGGAAAAAATCCGCAAGGAGGATGAGGCGGCCTGTTACGCGATGGGTGAGTACGGCTTGTCGCTGCTTTCGCCGGGCATGGGGATTTTGACGCACTGCAATGCGGGTACGATCGCGACGGCGAAGTACGGCACCTGTCTGGCGCCGATCTATCTCGGGCAGGAGCGCGGCTACAACTTCCGCGTGTTCGCGGACGAGACGCGGCCGCTGCTGCAGGGGGCGCGTCTGACGAGCTGGGAGCTGCAAAAGTCCGGTGTGGACGTGACGCTGATCTGTGATAATATGGCTTCGATCGTGATGAAGAACGGCTGGATCGACGCGGTGGTGGTCGGCTGTGACCGCATGGCGGCAAACGGCGACGGGGCAAACAAGATCGGAACGTCCGGCGTGGCGATTCTGGCAAAGGAGTACGGCATTCCGTTCTACATGTATGTGCCGACGTCTACCATTGACCTTGCGACACCGACCGGCGCGGAGATTCCGATTGAGCTGCGCAGAGGCGAAGAAATCTACGAAATGTGGTATGAGAAGCCGATGGCGCCTGTCGGCGTCAAGACCTACAATCCGTCCTTTGACGTGACGGACCACAAATATATTACGGCAGTGATCACCGAAAAGGGGATCGTTCGACCGCCGTATGATGTAAATTTAAGAAAGCTGTTTGAGGAGTGAATATGAGTCAATCAAATACAAAACAGGAGCCGCGGAGCTTCCTTGACCGCTACGCGAAGATTTTGGTTGTCGTGGCGGTTCTGTGCGGCGCGACCTCTGGCAACTTCGGCGCGCTGATCTCCGCACCGGCCTCGGTGACCGGATTCTGGAGGTTGCTGATCGCGCTGCCTTTCTTCGCGGTACCGATTTTTGCCAAAGAGGAAAGCCGCAAAAAGCTTTTTGCAGTCTCAAAAAAGAACCTGCTTCTGGCCTTCTTGTCGGGCGCTTTTCTGTTTGGACACTTTTTTACCTGGTATACGGCAGTTAAGAGCACCAATGTGGCCAGCGCGGCGGTATTGGCGTCGTTTCATCCGCTGATCGTGATTTTCATCACGGTCTTTATCTACCACAAAAAAGTTTCGTGGAAATCCATCGCAGCAATCGTGGTCGCCCTCGGCGGCGGCGCCTTGATCATGTGCAGCGATCTTTCGGCGTTTACGCAGGGCGGACAGACGAGCGGCAACCTTTTGGCCTTCGCGGCGGGTCTGTGCATGGGTGTTTACTTTGCCTTCGGCGGTAAGGTCAGACAGGAGGTTGACGGCTCGATTTCGGTGCTGCTGATCTTTACCTCCTGCTGGATCTGCTTCACGCTTTCCAATCTCATTCCAGGCACGCCGCTGCTCGGTTATCCGATGACAGATTATCTGTATATGATCTGTCTGGCGTTTATCTGCCAAATCGGTTCCCACGCGGTATGGAACCTGTGCATGGGGCATGTCAGTTCTCTGTATGTTTCGACATGGGAAACCGCGGACCCGGTATTCGCGACGCTGCTGGCGATTCTCATGGTGAAGCAGATTCCGTCAACGACGGAAGTCATTGGCTGCGTGATCGTTGTAGCCGCGCTGCTGCTATACAACAAATCTGAACGGGAAGCGGAGCAGACACATGTATAAGGTTAGATTACAGTCCTTCGAGGGCCCCTTTGATCTCCTGGTCTACCTGATTGAAACCGCCGAAATGAGCATTTATGATATCAAGATCAGTCAGATTACCAATCAATATCTGGAATATATGCAAGCCATGAAAGAACGCGATGTTTTTGTCTCGACGGAATTTATGGTGCTGGCGGCCTCTTTAATTGAGATTAAATCGAAGATGATTTTGCCTCGGGTATCGCAGGAGGACGGCGCTTTGCTGGAAGAGGATCCGCGGACGGAGCTGGTAGAGCGTCTGCTCGAATACAAACGCTTCAAGCAGGCGGCGCGGTTGTTTGAGGAACGCGAGGAAAGCGGTACGCGTATTTTTGAGAAGCCGCAAGAGGATATTTCAATCTATCTGCAAAATCCGGATGAATATCTCAGTCTTGACATCAAGCAGTTCGCGGCTGCGTTCCGTCTTTTTATCGAGAAAAAACACAAGGTCGAGTCTGTCAAAAAGCATTACGAGCGTGTCGAACGCGAGCGTGCCTCCATGGAAAAGCGCATGAGCCTGATCCTCAAGGCAGTGCGCCGCAAGATCGGTCAAGTATTCAGCTTCAAAGAGCTGATTCAGAATACAAAGGATCGCTATGACATCGTCGTGACCTTCCTTTCTCTTTTGGAAATGGCGAAGGAACGCGTGATCCGCGTCGATCAGCAGGTAAATTACGGTGATATTACGGTGTCCGCGGGCGAGCGGGTCCATGAAGATACAGTATTGGAAAGCTATGATGCCGCGGAATCGGGAAGGTATGACGAGGAACCCGCGTCGCCGCTCGGGGAAGCCGCGGCAGATGTAACAAGAAGCGCGGCAGCCGCGCCGCGAACCGGCAGACAGTGGGAAGCGGGAACGAAAGGAGAGGCGGAAAACGGCAATGACAAGTAAAAAAAGTATGAAATCCGCGTTCGAGTCGATGATGTTCGTTTGGGGGCAGCCTTTGGACGTCAAGACGGCAGCAGATGTATGCGGCATCAGCAAACAGGAGGCCTACGCGTGTTTCAAGGAGCTGCAGGAGGAATATGAGCAGGAGGGCAGAGGGCTGCGCGTGCGTGAGGTGAACGGCGCGTTCCAATTTGTGACCCTGCAGGACAACGCGGACTATATCGAGCGCCTTTGCACGCCGGTCAAGACCAAACGCTTATCCCAGTCAGCGCTGGAGGTACTGGCGATCATTGCTTACAAGCAGCCGGTGACGAAGGGTGAAATCGAGGCGATTCGCGGCATCAAATGTGACCGCGTCATCGAAGGTCTGGCGAAAAAAGAGCTGGTCGCCGAGGTGGGGCGCTCTAACGCGATCGGCAGACCGATTTTGTACGGAACGACGGACACCTTCCTCAAGAATTTCGGATTCACATCGATCAAGGAGCTGCCGGAAATCGACGATATCGAGGGCGTGATGCAGACCGATACCGAGGCAGACCACACAGGCGATGAAAACGATCCGGTCGCGGCGGGGCAGATGACGATCGAATTTTGATAAATGCGCGCCTCATAACGACAAAATAAGACGAGCTTCGTGCGGAAAGTCAGTCATAAAACTCCTAAGAGCAAGTAAACTGTTCTTAGGAGTTTTTGTTATGATAAAAGAAATCTTATTACGGAGGAAGATTCCGCTGCTTCTGGTACTCGCGCTGACGTTTGGAGTGCTGGGCGGTCTGGCGGATTATCTTGGCCCAGCAGTACGGGTGGATGAAAATGAGCTTCACCCGCCCGCGCTATCGCAGCAGGAAACGGCAGGCAGCGCGTCCGCGCCCGCCGTTTCCGCGGCGGGAGCCGTCCTGATCCGCGCAGACACCGGCGCGATCTTATTTGAAAAGGATGCGGAGAAACGACTGTATCCGGCAAGCACTACCAAAATCATGACAGCGCTGGTGGTGCTGGAGATTTTGGAGGAACTGTCCTTGGGCGCGGACAGCCGCGTCATCGTTCCGGCAGAGGCGGCCGGACTGGAAGGCTCTTCAATCTATCTCAAAGTCGGAGAAAAGGTGATGATGGAGGAGCTGCTTTACGGCATGATGCTGCAGTCCGGTAATGACGCAGCAACAGCGGCCGCGATCTGCGCGGGCGGCAATTTGCGTAACTTCGTCGCGCGCATGAATCGAAAAGCGGAGGAACTGGGCTGCACCGGCACCCACTTTACCAACGCCTGCGGGCTCTTCGATGAGAATCACTACACGACGGCCAAAGATCTGGCATGTATCGCGGCGGCGGCGATGCAGCGCGAGGATTTTAGAAGAATCGCCAGTGCATCGCGCTGGCAGAGCGCCGAGAGCGAACGGAATTTCTATAATAAAAACAAAACGGTCCGCCAGTATGAGGGCGGGGACGGTGTGAAGATCGGCTTTACCAGAGCCTCCGGACGGACGCTGGTGGCCTCGGCGACCAGGGGCGATGTCTCGCTGATCGCGGTCGTGCTGCGGGACGGCAATTGGTTTGCCGATGCCTACGCGATGCTCGACTATGGCTTCGCGGTAACAGGTGCAGGGAGAGCGGCGGCAGAGAAAGGGGCGCAGATGCCTTCATAGACTTCGCGCCCGCGGCAGCCAAGCAACGGATGAGAGGGTCTTGCATTGACAGTCATGCCGCGATGATTGGCAGAGCATTTACGACATGTTTTTAGTAAAAGGGTGCCCGGCGTAGACGGTGTGGGCATCCGACGATGCTGCCGCAATGCGATCCTGTGAGAGAGCGGTAAGCGGAGAGAGGGGATTTTATGGAATATCGATGTGTCGATGTGGGTACGGAAAAGTGCCCATGTATCTTAATGGAAGCCGGGCAGTGCTATACCTGCCGAATGTGCCGGGACGGCGTGTGTGCCTGCGGCGAAAGCTGGCGCGGCAGCTGTCCCTATACGACCTGGCTGCAGCAGGGTGGGTGCGCACAGGAAGCGCCCCGCGTTTACAAAACATCAATCCTTGCGGTGCGGGAATACGCCCCTCACCTGTCAGTGGTGACGCTGTCCGTACCGCGCGGTCTTGCACAGCGCTGCCGCACCCTCGGCACCTACATCATCGTCGAAAGCCTCGGCTGGCAGATCCCGCTCTCTGTCCTGCGCAGCACCTATGCGGCAGGCACTGCATCCCATACTACCCCTGCTGCTGCGTCAACGGCGGGTGCTGCACCAGCAGGCTCTGCATCAACTGATATACAATCTGCTTCTATCAAAACTGATACAGATCTGATTCCAGCATCGGCGTTCCCACCGGCAATTGACGCAGCAGGCGGCGGGCAAATCGAGATCGCGATCCAGCCGATCGGTCCCAAAAGCAGGGCGCTCCTGCAGGACCTGACAGCGCCTTGGCGTATCCGCGGACCATTCTATGGCGGCCTGACCGCATTGGGGCGCGGCGTCCTGCATCCGGCGGACCCGCTGCTGGTCATCGCCAAGGGAACCGCTATCGCGCCACTGATCAACATGGTGGAACGATTTTGTCAGGCAGGAACGCAAGACATCTCTTCTGCTTGTCAGGCACAAGACTCAGCTGCCGATTCTCAGGCGGAAGCCGCGGCAACCGATGCGCAGCTTTCGACAGTTGGTACAGCATCAGCTGCGTCTGCCATCTCTGGCGCGCAGGCTGGCCGAGCAGCTGCGGCGGAGAAGAAACAAAGGCTCGCGTCTGGGTTGAGACTGCTGATTGACACCGATAAGCTGACTGCGGATTTTCTTACGGACTATCTCAGGACACAGGACGGGCAGCTGATCCCCTGGCAGCCGATCCGTCTGGCGTCAGAGATGGAACGGGCAGCGGTGCTGATAGCGGAGAGCAGGCAGACTTTATTTTTGGCATCGCCCTACTACGCTGCGCAAGCAAAAAAAGCATTTCTAAAAAGCGCCGCGTTCGATGGCGCGGCGTGCGTGCAGGACAGCACCTGCGGTCTCAAAGATCGTGAGGATGCTATAAGCCAAGCGCGGAACCGCTGCCTGCTGCTGCCAAATCATGCCAACATCTGCTGCGGCATCGGCATCTGCGGCGCCTGCAGCGAGACAGATGGCGACGGCGTGACGGTGCGAAAATGTAAGTGCGCGCAGACAGAAACTGTGGTAAGATAGTAGCAGTAACAAATCGATAGGCAAAAAAAGAGGAACAAAGGATGGAAAATCTACTGCAAAATACCACACAGCTGGCGCAGGCGATCTGGGCGCATTATCTGTCGCCGCAGCTGTCGAGCGGGGCATATGCGGCTGTCGACGCGACCTGCGGCAGAGGAAACGATACGGTATGGCTGGCGGCGCGCTGCAGGCGCGTCTATGCTTTTGACATTCAGCCGTCCGCGATCGCCAGCACCCGCGAGGCGCTGCAAGCGGCAGGCGTCAGTGCTGCACAGATTCTCTCACAAGCGCAGGCATCACAGCTTGCTGCAGGCATGCGGGATGTGCAGGCATTATCACAAACGCAGGCAGATGGCAGGGGGCACAAGGGGTCTGATCGGGCAGAGACGCCTGCAGTTCTGCCTGCCGTTACGCTCATCGAGGAGAGCCATGCAAATCTTGCGCACTATGTCAGCGAACCGATCGGTCTGATCGTCTTTAACCTCGGTTATCTGCCGGGCGGTGACAAAGAGCGCGCAACGCAGGCGGAAACTACGCTTGCATCGCTGCAGGCTGCTTTGGACAAGCTGAGCGTCGGCGGGCTGCTCTCTGTCACCATGTACTGGGGACACGAAGCTGGCAAAATCGAGCGCGCGGCCGTACTGCGCTGGGCGGCGGCGCTCGACCGCAGCACCTATCACTGCGTGCATACGGATATGTGCAATCAGCCGAACTGCCCGCCGGAGATCCTTTTTGTTACCCGCAAAAAATCGCGGGGGTCTCTTTCCGCACAGGATAGCAGGGAAAGCGACGGGAACGGGCATGCGCGCTGAAGAGGACACAGAAGAGGAAGAAGCCGGGCTTTGCCTTTCCGTCCTGATACTAAAACTGCCCTCCCTTGCATACCTATAAAGGAAGGAACGCAAGGGAGGTTTTTTATGGGCAAAATTGTGATTATCGGCGGCGGCTGGGCCGGGTGCGCGGCTGCCATTCGCGCACGCAAGCAGGGACATGAGGTACAGCTTTTAGAAAAAACGGATCTGCTTTTGGGTCTTGGTAATGTCGGCGGCATCATGCGCAACAACGGACGCTATACCGCGGCCGAGGAAAACATCGCGCTCGGCGCGGACGAACTCTTTGAAATTACAGACCGGCTCAGCACCCATCGAAATATTGATTTTCCGGGACATCGGCACGCGAGCTTCTATGATGTCGCGCTGGTAGAGCCTGAGGTGCGCAGACTGCTGACGAAGCTGGGCGTGGAGCTGCATATGATGACGCGCGTCGTCGATGTCGAGCTGGCGAACACCGCAGCCGGCGCGCCGTCTGCGTGCGTGGAAACAGCCGGCGCGGAGAGAAAAACAAGAACGCGGCGAGAAACAAAGTCAGCAAGCGCGGCTCAACAAGACGCGGAGCTTGCCGCTGCTGCAGTACTGCAAGAAGCAAAAGCCACGCTTGCAGTGGAGTGCTCGTCTGCCTCTGCAGCAGCGCAAGGCATGGAGCCCGCGGGTGCAGCCCGGCAAGAAAGCAGCAGCCCGCGCCGCCTGCGCGCGGTCGTCGCGCTCACACACGCGCATGGCGGCGAGTACCGCAGAGAGATCTTTGACGGGGATGTGTTCGTCGAAACGACCGGTTCGACCGGCCCGATGGGAAACTGTACGAAATACGGGAACGGCTGCGCGATGTGCATCCTGCGCTGTCCTGCTTTTGGTCCGCGCGTCAGTTTAACCGAAAGAGCTGGTCTGTGTGACATCAGCGGGGAGCGCTCAAACGGCATGCCGGGCGCTTTCAGCGGTTCCTGCAAACTCGAAAAGCGCACGCTCAGCCAGAAGCTCCAAAAGAAGCTGAACCAGGACGGCTTCGTCGTGATCCCGCTGCCGCCGGAGCTGGTACATAAGGAAAAGCTCGACCAAAAGGTCTGCCAGCAGTACGCGCTCGACCCGTTCGCCGAAAATATCATTCTCATCGATACCGGGCACGCAAAGCTGATGACCTCCTATTTCAATCTCGAGGAGCTGCGCCGGGTCGATGGGCTGGAGAACGCACGCTTTGTCGATCCTTACGCGGGCGGCAAAGGAAACTCGATGCGCTACATGGCAGTAGGACTGCGTGACGATACGATGCGTGCGCGCGGCATCGAGAATCTATTCCTCGGCGGCGAAAAATCCGGTTTCTTCGTCGGCCATACGGAGGCGATCACGACCGGCAGCCTCGCAGGCTATAACGCGGGGCGTATGGCAGCGGGCACGGACGCGGAACAGCCTCTCCTGCGCCTGCCGCGTACGCTGGCAGTCGGTGACATCATCGCCTTTGCCAATGAGATGCTCGAAACACCGGAGGGCTTCCAAAAGCGTCTGACCTTCGCCGGCGGCTTGTATTTTCAGCGCATGCAGGAGCAAAAGCTCTACAGCACAGAGCGCAGACTGATCCAAAAACGTGTCTCTGCGGCCGGATTCGCAGACGTTTACAAAACAAATAAAATGTGATAAAATCAAAAATAAACAATTTCTTAACAATAGAAAGAACGAGGAAAAGAAAAGGAGGCGCGGAAGATGAAATTGCTGATTGGCATACTGTTTCTGTGTTATCCGCTGTTGGTCGTCCTGACTGGAAGCGCGATGTACCGACGGCACTATCAGAGTTACACGATCATGAAAACGCTTGCAAGCACCGGTTTCCTGCTGATTGGGGCGGTGACCTGGCTGACAAGCGGGCAGGCAATCTATCTGGCGCTCCTGCCTGCCTATCTGTGCTGCTTCATCGGCGATGTGCTGCTGGCCTTGAGCAACGAGATCGATAATGAACTCAAAAATCCGCAGTTCACCTTGGGTGTCGCGGCATTTGCAATTGCGCATATTTTTGTTATAATAGAGTTCGGCAAATTGCTGCACTGGCAACTCAGTCTGAGCTGGGTGCTGGTGCCGCTGGCTCTGTTTGCGTATACGTTCTATACAGCGACGGCGGCAAAGGACCGTTTTTGCTACGGCCAAAACGCTGTGCCGAGCCTCGTCTACGCAGTCGTTGTCGGTCTGTGCGGCGGCATGGGCTGGGATCTTGCCCTATCGCACAGCGGAGAACCGGCGCTACTGCTTATGGGTCTGGGTGCAGTATGGTTCATGATCTCGGATTTTATTTTGGCGCACAAATATTTTTGCATAATCAAAAAACAACGGACAGGCGCAGGCGCGCTGCTCTTCTATTACGGTGCGATGGGCATGCTGTCTGCGTTTCCGCTGCTGCTCTGAGACAGCATGCGAAATCTTCTCCGCATTTCTGATGCTGTGAGGCGGCGTGCGGCGCATTGCTGCCCTTGCCTGAAGCGAAAACCGCAGGGTGACAGCGGGACAGAAATAGAGACAGAGGCTAAAATAAAATCTCAAGGAATAAAGACAAAGATATCAAGCAAGAAAGAGAAAAAACAAAACGAAAAGATACGAGGGAAAGAACAGTTAAACAAAACATATAAAAATATATAAATCAATGGTGACTTTTATAAGTTATTAGTATAGAATAATATCGAAAAGAGGTGATATTATGAGTAAATATTATTCTATACATGAATTTTCAAAAATGATAGGCGTATCTGCACAAACATTACGAAATTGGGATTCTAATGGAAAACTCCATCCTCATCATACTACAGCAAGTGGTTATAGATATTATTCTGATGAGCAGCTCAACCAAGTAATGAATATAAAGCCTAAAAATCGCATTACAATCGGATATTGTCGTGTTTCAAGTCACAAGCAAAAAGATGACTTAGAAAGACAGATTGATAATGTAAAAACATATCTTATGGCAAAAGGGCAACCGTTTGAGATAATGAGTGATGTTGGCTCAGGTATTAACTACAAGAAAAAGGGACTTCAAGAACTAATAAAACGCATTTCTCAAAATAAAGTTGAAAAGGTTGTTGTTTTGTATAAAGATAGGCTTTTAAGATTTGGTTTTGAGTTAGTAGAATATATAGCTTCACTATACAACTGCGAGATTGAGATTATCGACAATACTGAACAATCTGAGCAACAAGAACTCGTTGAAGATTTGGTACAGATCATTACAATATTCAGTTGTAAGTTACAAGGAAAACAAGCGAATAAAGTCAAGAATCTTGTTCAAGAATTGATACAGGAGGAAACAGATGGTAAAAGCCATAAAAGTAATGTTGATACCAAACAATGTGCAGAAAACTAAGATGTTTCAGTATGCAGGTGCTGCAAGATTTGCTTATAATTGGGCTTTAGCTAAGGAAAAGGAAAACTATGAAAAAGGCGGCAGATTCCTCTCGAATTCAGAACTCAGAAAGGAATTTACCAAGCTTAGACATTCTGATGAATATGCGTGGCTGCTAAACATTTCAAATAATGTAACGAAGCAGGCAATGAAAGATGCTTGCTTAGCCTATAAAAACTTTTTCAAGGGTTTACAACGATACCCAAGGTTCAAGTCGAAAAAGAAATCAATGCCTAAATTCTATCAAGATAATATCAAGATACAATTTAGTGATACGCATGTTAAATTTGAAGGGTTTTCTTCTAGTAAAAAAGAGAATAAACAAAAACTGAACTGGGTAAGACTCGCAGAACATGGACGTATTCCCACAGATGCTAAATATATGAATCCGAGAGTATCCTTTGATGGATTAAATTGGTGGATTAGCGTATGTGTAGAATTTCCGGACTGCAAGGACAGGCTTAACAATGATGGAATCGGCATAGATTTGGGAATCAAAGATCTGGCTGTCTGCTCTGATGCCGTTAAGTATAAAAACATAAATAAAAGTCAAGCAGTAAAGAAATTAGAGAAACGCAAGCGTAGATTACAACGTAGTGTATCTCGAAAGTATGAACAAAATAAAGAGAAAGGAAAATACTGCAAAACTCATAATATAGTTAAAAATGAAAAACTTTTACTTAAAGTAAATCACAGATTAACAAATATTCGTAAGAACTATTTAAACCAGA
>URWB01000024.1 GCA_900551415.1 uncultured Eubacteriales bacterium | reverse complement strand
GTCCTCGACGCCGCCGTTGAAGAAGAACGTGACATGGGCGTACTTCTCGGTCTCGGCGATGCGCAGCTGGGTCATGCCCATCTTGCTCAGATACTCGCCAAGGCCGTTTTTCACGCTGATGCGCGGGAAGGCGACGAGCACGTTCGGCATGGTCGCGTCATACTCGGTGTTGCAGACGTAGGTGAGCGGGAAGAACTCGCGCTTGAAGCCGTCGAACGCGGGGTCGACGAACGCGCGCGTGATCTCGCGGGCGCGGTCGGGGCGGTAGTTGAAGAAGATGACCGAATCGTTGTCGGAGATCATGCCGTCCTTGTCGCAGACGATGGGCTCGACGAATTCGTCCGTCACGCCGTTTTCATAGCCGGCGTCAAAGGTCAAATAGATTTTTTTCGCTTTCGGATCGCCGGCTCCGATATAGTAGGCTTGAAACTTTGCGAGGTATTCCGGTGTCGCGTTGCCGATCGGCGCGCTGCCCTCCTGCTGAAACGATAACCCCCAGTTGCCATCCGCTGCCGCCGCGACCGCGCGGCTTTGCTGTTCCGCCTGTTTTTCGGCGTTTCCTCGATCATGGGGGTTCTGTAATCCGAAAGGCATCGCTCTGCCGTTGCCGCTATAAAGCAGACCTGTCAGCAGGAGCGCGCAGCAGGCAAGGGCGCTGAATGCCATACCGCCGTAAAGGAAGCGTCTTATCCTGTTCTTCCCGCCTGTGTTCTTTCTCATCTCCTTACGCGTCTCCTGCCGAGCCTCGTAGGCCTGGCGTGCCGTTTTCAAAAATTTGACCATAAAAAATCACCTCATTCTTACCCTATCGTATGAGGTGACGCTTTCCTTTATGCACATACCTCCGCTGTGATCTAACATGTCATGCCATTTTTCCATATATGAGATTGGATCAAAATCCCTAAATGTAAAATTCATATACTTGATTTTGGAGTGTTTTGTCGTTTTTTTAAGATTGTCACATCCATGCGCCAAACCCCGTGTAACAGAAAAGGTGACCGCAGTGGTCACCTTTTTGCTTGTTATACAGGAAATATCGCCGAGTGATATTTTTGAAATCACGACAAAAGCACCTCGCGGAACGCCTGACATTCATGGCAGGCATGGATGCAAAGGAATCTATGCTTCCGTTTTGCACACTTTTGTCCTTGTTTCGCTCCAAACGGCAGCTTTCTTATTTGAGCGGCGCTAAGCCTAAGATTTCTCTTGCTTCTGCAGGAGTTGCAACTTCTCTGTTGAGGAGTTTTGCCATCTGCACAACTCTTTCTACCATTTCGCCGTTGGATTTCGCCAAAACGCCCTTGGACATGTATACGTTATCTTCGAAACCAACACGAACGTGTCCGCCCATAGCGATTGTCGCAGCAGCGATGCCCCACGCGTTCTTGCCGATACCGGTAGCTGTCCATGTAGAGTCTGCCGGAATAGATGTAGCCATGATGACAAGGTCACGAACAGTCGCAGTCATCTGTACGCCAAGTACGAAGTCGAAGTGAATCGGATACTTGATGTGACCCTTTTTAGCTGCTTTGAGCGCTAAGTCAATCATACCCTTATCGAATACTTCGCATTCCGGCTTGATGCCTCTTTCCTGCATGATGTCACCGAAGTTCGCGATCGTGTTGTCCGTATTGATGAAAATTTCATCTCCGCCGAAGTTGCAGGTACCGCAGTCTAAGGTTGCCATCTCAGGAGTTGGGGTGATCTCGGTAGACTGTAATCTCTCGAGGTCAGTCATACCAACCGCGCCGCCTGTGGAAGGCTGGATAATAACGTCCGGGCACTCCTTGCGGATTGCGTCAACCATTTCCTGGAATCTGCCCTTGTCCTGTGTCGGGGTACCGTCGTCCCATCTTACGTGAAGGTGAATCAAAGCCGCACCCGCGTCATAAGCAGACTTTGCTTCTCTAACAACTTCTTCTACCGTATAAGGTACTGCCGGGTTGTTTTCCTTTGTAACTTCCGCGCCGCAAATACATGCACTGATAATTAATTTGTCCATTTCGATTGATCTCCTTTTTTTATTTCATTCTCTCAAACAAAATAATTACTAAACACAAGATTATTATACCACTATAAGTCGCGATGTTCAAGTGTAACTCTGCGACCTTCTTCAGCAAAAATGCGATAAACCTCGTTCGCGACCGCCACCGAGCGGTGATGTCCGCCCGTACAGCCCAGAGCGACTGTCAAGCTGTACTTGCCCTCCTTGATATAATACGGGATCAGACGGCGTATGATCTCTGCGAGTCTGTTGATGAACTCCTTCGTGATGTCATGCTTGAGCACATACTGCGCGACCTTTTTGTTGTTGCCGGTCAGATTCTTAAGGCTCGACACGTAATACGGATTTGGAATGAAGCGCACGTCCAGCACCCAGTCAGCCTCCAGCGGAATGCCATGCTTATAGCCGAACGACATAAAATTGAGAATAAAGGAGTCGTTGGCGTTTCCCTTCGCGAACAACCGATCCAGCTCCGCGTTAAACTCAGCGACCTTGAGCGAGGACGTGTCAACGATGTAGGTTGCGTGGCTTCTGAGCTCCGCGAGCTGCTCGCGCTCTTCGTTGATGACCTCCGGACTGATGGCCGCCGTAGAAAGCGGATGGATGCGCCGCGTTTCGTTATATCTGCGAATCAGCGCTTCGTTCGAGGCTTCGACAAAGAGGATCTTAAAATCTACATTCGCGTCGCTTTCGAGCGCCGTCACGATGTTCTTGAGATCGTGAAAAAACAATCCTCCTCTCACATCGACCACAAAAGCAGCCTTGGTGACCTGTTTGGCTCCCGACAGCGCCAACTCGATAAAGTTTTTAATCAGCGCAGGCGGCATATTGTCAATGCAGTAATAGCCCTTGTCCTCAAACCAGTCCGCCGCTTTTGTCTTGCCCGCTCCGGACAAGCCTGTAATAATGACCACTTCCATCTCTTTTTTCACTCTTTCTTCCTGCTGGCACGCTGCCTGTCCGCAGCGCTTGTCCTCTTTGCTGTCTGTCTCATCAAGTGCTGCGCGATCTGTCATACCCTTTCGAGATTGACAATACGCGCGGGGTCCAGTCCCGCTTCCAGGGCACGCGCAAGCGGTCCCTCAAAGGAGCCGACTTTTTCCGGCACATGCGCGTCGCTGCCGATGACAAACTGCACATCATATTTGGCGGCAACGCGAATCTCATCGACGGTCAAATGCCG
Organism: uncultured Eubacteriales bacterium; assembly: GCA_900551415.1. Lineage (GTDB taxonomy): Bacteria > Bacillota > Clostridia > Peptostreptococcales > Anaerovoracaceae > CAG-238. Next base: position 20,292 of record URWB01000024.1, on the reverse strand, counting down.
ATGTTTATCATTGATCTCAACCAGCGTACCCGTATCTGCGCAGGCTTTGACAATGTCCTCAATGTCAAACGGACCTTTATCGCCCGGATGCGTCAGAATATCGATATGGTTTCCCGCTTCTTCGTTGGCGTATAAACAGTCAAGAATCATCGCTGTGTTTTTGACCAGAAGTGAAGAATTCTCACTGTGAAACAGCCCGGTATGGCGATATAAGTAATTAGCGGCCATGCCCGCGTGCGTGATGCCGTAATGATAGCCTGCCAGCAAAATATCAAACTGCGGGCGCTGCTCCGGCGCCACGTCCAAATAAGGCGGCACGCGCAGTGTATTCGCCTCTACCCCCAGCAGGATCTCCATCTCCGGAAATTCTGCCTTGGCAGCGGCGATATCTTTCCGCATCTGCGGAAGCTGTTCCATTTTAATGCCGTAGGTCAGATGCCCCGGTCCATGGTCAGTGATGGCGATCGAGCGAATTCCTTTCGCCGCCGCCGCGCGCACGTTGTCCAAAATCGTTCCTTTCCCATGCGAATAGATCGTATGGGTATGGTGATCGTAGATCATGCGATATTGTCTGATGATAGCATCGTATTTTTCCATAAATTCTTTGTCCTTAAATGTTTTTACCTTTGGTTGACAAAGGCAGGTATTGTCCAAAATCAGTCTTTGCTGCAGCGCGCAGGTGCTTTGCGTAAGGTCACAGCGTTTAGCCGATAATGCGCACTTCCGGCTCCAGCATCACGCCGAAGCGATCATAAACCGTATTCTGCACCAGACTGATCAGCTGCAGGATGTCCGTTGCCGTCGCGCCGCCGCGATTGATGATGAAACCGCTGTGCAGGGTCGATACCTGCGCGCCGCCGACTGCCACACCCTTGAGGCCGGCATCCTCGATCAGCTTGCCCGCGAAATGTCCCTCCGGCCGCTTAAACGTGCTGCCCGCGGACGGATACTGCACCGGCTGCTTACTGTTGCGCTTTTGATTCAGCTCACGCATGCGTTCCGCGATCTTCTCCGGATTATCCTTCGCAAGCTCCAATATGGCGAAAAGCGCGATGTAGCCGTTTTCCTCCAGTATGCTGCTGCGATAGCCGAACCGCATCTGCGCGTTACGAAAGAAGCGCTCCTCACGACCATCCGGAGAAACTGCCCAGACGCCGCGCACGACGTCCTTGAGTTCCCCGCCGTAAGCGCCGGCATTCATGAACAAACCGCCGCCGAGTGTGCCGGGAATTCCGCTCGCAAATTCAAAGCCGGTCAGTCCCTCCCGCTGCAGGAACTTCGCCAGCGTTGCCAAGCTAATGCCGCACGCGGCACCGACAACCCCCTCGCGCCTGCTTTCCTCCGGGGACATGCCCGAAAACGCCAGTCGCGGCTGCCGGACAACCGCAGCGAAATTTTCCATTTTGATTACCACGCCGTCGTAGCCGCTGTCACGAAACAGCATGTTGCTGCCGTTCCCGATCATCAGGTGCGGCATTCCCGCGTCGCTGAGCACGCGCAGCGCGGTCTTAAGCTGCGTATTGGTTCCCACATGTATCATCGCCGCCGCTCGGCCGCCGGCCCGAAACGAAGTATAGTCTGCCATCGGCACGTCATATTCTATCTGAAACACAGCAGGATCGCCGATTGTAAGGTACTCCGAATCCTCCGGTTCACTCTCGCCGCGCAGCTTCTGTATCGTGCTCTCCAACTCGGCGAGCAGCCTCAAATCGTTCTTTTCCAAAAACTTCCTCCTTATCAATGCGATATTTGCTAAAATCCTCATATACCAGCGTATCCGTCGGCATCTCCTTTTCGCGGAGCTTGCTGTTAATCGCGCCGGAGGTATAGGCATAGATCACCGCGAATACCGGCACGCCTAGAATCATACCCGGCAGGCCGAAGAGTCCGCCGCCCACGATGATCGCGAACATGACCCAAAAGCTGGCCAGTTTGGTCGTCTTGCCGAGAATTTTCGGTCCAATGACGTTGCCGTCAAGCTGCTGCAGCACCAGTACCATAATCGCGAACTTCAGCGCCGCAATCGGCTCCACGATCAGCAAGATCAGGATGGATGGAATCGCGCCGATAAACGGTCCAAAAAATGGAATGATGTTGGTCACGCCAACCACCACACTGATCAGGATTGCCATCGGCAGCTTGAGCGCGGACATCGCGATGAAGCACAAAATGCCGATAATAATCGAGTCAATGATCTTGCCGTTGATAAATCCGCCGAAGGTTTCGTTGCAGATCTTGCCGAACGTGAATATTTTTTCCGCCTTCTGCGGTTTACATACTGCCAGAACCAGTTTTTTGCCCTGCGCTGAGAACGCTTCCTTGCTGTTCAGAATATAGATGCAGATAATCAGCGCCACGAAAAAGTCCGCGACCATGCTGAGTGTTCCTACCACACCGCTGAGAATCGCGCCGGCTCCCGGCAAAAGCTTTTCCTGCGCCCACTCAATGGCCATGGTCGAGATATTCTCCAGCTTATCCTCCAACAGATCGACCAAAGCCGGATTTTCTACGATATGCGCATTAATCCAGTTCTGCACCTTGGCGGTGGCTTCCGGAATTCCAAGCACCAGTCCGGTCACGCTTTCCCACAGGTCCGGTCCAATCAGCGCGAAAAAACCGACTACTATGCCCAAAATAGCCAGCACCGCGACGATCGTTGCTAAAAATTTCGCCAGTCTCAATTCTCTGAGCGGAGCCGCGGAACGTTCCTTTTTTACGCGGTAGATCCAGCGCACCGTCGCGTTGTAAAGCGGACACATCAGGTAGGCCATGATGATTCCCAGATAAAACGGCATCAGAATATCATTGATCTTCGCGAGGCCGGACGCCAGCACACTGACATGATTGATGCAGTAGTACACCAAAATCAGTCCGGCACCTACGACGAAGTAAAGCACACCATACTTGAGAAAGGATTCCTTCAGTTTCATTTTATTTGTCGTTTTTTCATCCATGTCACACACCTCTCCTTTCTTCCTCCATGATACCATAGGACACGTCCGCTTGCCAAGATGATTTGCATGATTTTGCGCGTTCCGCGTAAAAAATTCGCGGACCTGTGCCTGTCCGTGACACAAAAAGACCGTATCGGTTTTCACCGCGGATGCTTACAGATGTCTGTAAAGCGCTCCCACGCCGAAGGTAAAATTTCCGATATGGTCTTTGTATAGTCCTTATTTTTTTCTTGCTTGCCTTTTCACGCTCCCCGTGAAGCGCAGTGCGCTTGGCAGGCCGCTTAGTTTTCTTTACCTCTTACTGCTGTTTATTGGATTCCACGAAGCGTTTGATCTTCTTGCCGGTGGTCTTTTCAAAGTCTTCCTTGCGAACGTTGATCCGGCGGATCTTTTTGAAGAGCGGCAGGTTTGCGTTGACCTTATCCACCATTCTCCATAAGAGTGCTTCCACCTTCTTCGGATCCTGCGCCGCTTCCTTGCCGAGCTCTGCTTCCACTTCCTCCATATCCGGCTTGATGGTCGCTACGATCACAGCGTCCTGTCCGTCCGCGTCCTGTGAAGCCCAGACCATGGACTCCGAAACCAGCGTGCTCTTGCCGAGATAATATTCCAGTTCTTCCGGGAATACATTCTTGCCGTTCGCGGTAATGATGACATTCTTTTTACGTCCGGTAATATAGATATACGGACCGTCGGTGTAACCGAGGTCACCGGTGTGAAACCAGCCATCGACGATAACCTTCGCGGTTTCCTCCGGCATGTGATAATAGCCTAACATGACGTTCGGTCCCTTGAGGCAGATTTCTCCGATACCGTCCTCATCCTTGTCCGCGATCATGACTTCCATGCCCGGCAGCACATGACCGACTGAATCGTTGCGTGGCTCTAAATCCTGATTCAAGGCCGCCATCGGCGCGCACTCCGTCAAACCGTAACCCTGCAGCGCCATGATGCCCAGATCACGGAAAAACTGCAGAATCTGCGGGTCGATCGCCGCACCGCCCGCAATCATCATATCCATCCTGCCGCCAAAGACCTTGAGGATATCCTTGAGCAGCAATTTATTGAGATTCAGACCGAATTTAGAAGTGGTCTTGTTGAGCTTCATCACTTTCTTAACCGTGGCTTCCTTGCCCTGCTTGCGGATATTTTTCCAGATCGTCTTGTACAAACTCTCAAAGATCAGCGGCACACCCAAAAAGAACGTCGGCTGGATCTCCTGCAGATTCTTCTGAATGTATTTGAGCCCCTCGCAGTATCCGATGCAGGCACCCTTATACATCGGCATCAAAAAGCCGCAGGTACACTCATAGGTATGGTGGATCGGCAGCACGCTGAAGAAAGTATCCCGCTCGTTGGTGTCCAGCAGGGTCGGCGCGCTCATCAGGTCGCAGCAGATATTTGTCTGCGAAAGCATAACGCCCTTGGCGATGCCCGTCGTGCCGGAGGTAAACAGCAGCACACCCATCTCATCCGGATATACTTCCGCGTCCAGATAGGAACGGTCGCCTGCCGCGATCTTTTCCCGCCCCTCCGCAATCAGCGCGGACCAGCTTTCGACGCCGTCTGCCGCCGCCTCTGCGTTGAGATTCACAAGCATACGCAGCTTTGTCTCACCGCGCTCGCGCATATCGGTAAAGATGCTGAGAAATTTTTTTGTAAAGAAAATCGCCTCGCATTCCGCTTCGATAATTAACTGCTCCAGCTCAGACGCGCCCAGTTCCTTGTCCAGCGGCACGACCACGCCTACCCCGCCTGTAACCGCCAGATAGGTTGAAGCCCACTGGTAGCAATTATCTCCGATGATCGCCACGCGCTTGTCCCGCAGGCCGCGCGCCAGCATCGCTGTCCCCAGCGCGTTCATATCGTTCAGTGTCTGTCCGTAAGTAATCTCGCGAAACGGCTCCCCCTTCACGAAGCGCTGTTTGAAGGCGACATGATCCGCCCCGTAGCGCGCTACGCTCTGGTTCATCATATCCTTGAGATCGGTGATCGGATGGCTGACTTTGTACATAATATCCGGATCCTGCATCGCGTTAATGCTCGCGATGAAATCCTCGGCTCTCTTGCGCTCCATTTGTTTTCTCTGCTGATAATCCATGAACTGTTCTCCTTTACCCTTTTGTTGCGTCTATATGTGCATGATATGCATTCTTTTAACTACCAAAAAACAGAAACTCCTACACATAGTTTCCGTTACTAGATTACCACGATGTCCTTGCGATGTCAACCTTTACAGCCGCTTTTTTCTGTGCTATGATAAGAGTTAGTCAGATTTTGCGACATAAAAAATTACAAGGCAGAAAGGCGGCATCTTCGTGACAGACATATATGAAAAAAATGAATCCGGACAAGGCTTCGCGGCACAGATCGCGCGGCAGTTTCACATCCCACGCTGGGAACAGCTTCCCAGCATCGACCTCTATATGGACCAGCTTCTGGTCTACATCGCAAACAGTCTCGGCGCGTATTTTGCCTGCACCGGCACTGCCGGACTGACAAAAAGCATGGTCAACAACTATGTCAAGTCGAAGATCGTCGATGCTCCGGTCAACAAAAAATATCCGCGTCTGTCCGTCGCGATGCTCGTGGTCGTCTGCATCCTCAAAAACTGCTACGCGACCGAAGAGATCGGCAAGCTCATCCGGCTCGGCATCTCGCTTCAGGACACACAGATTACCTACAACCGCTTCTGCGAAGCGATCGAAAACGCCGTCCGGCTCGTATTCGGCGGCGAAATACATGTCCGCGAGGAAGCGCTTCCCGGCCGCGACAACAAGTATTTGATGGAGAACTTCGCGCTCTCCTTCGCCAGTAAGCTGTACGTCCAGTGCATGTTCCTCTACCCGCGGGAACAAGACAAAAGTGCGCATAACGAAATCTGAGATTTCTATGCGCACATGGCGCTCACCCATGAGCGCCGCTTCGCAAGGTTCTTTTGTCGTGATTCCGGAAATATCGCATGGCGATATTTCCTGCATAATCAAAAGATCAGCGCTATGACAGAGCGCTGATCGTCTTGACAAGATAAGGGGTCTCCTGGTATACGAAGTAGTTCAGCCAATTGGAGAACAGCAGATTCGCGCTTGACCTCCAGGTGCAGGCCGGCGCTTTCGTGTCGTCATCCCCCGCGAAATAATTCCGGGGCAGCTGAATCGCGAGTCCTTCGTTTTTGTCTCGCAGATATTCGTCACGCAGAGTATTCGTATCATATTCGGAATGTCCGGTGATAAAGATCTGCCTGCCGTTATCCGTCGAAATCGCGTAAATTCCGGCTTCCTTGCTCTCCGCGAGAACCTTGAGCGCCGAACACTTTCTTACGTCTTCCTCGATGATTCCCGTATGGCGCGAATGCGGTACCAAAAAATCGTCGTCAAAACCGCGGAACAGGATTGAGCCCTTATGCACCACCTGATGGTGGAACACGCCGAACATCTTCTGCGAAAGCAGTACCTTGCGTACCCCGTAGTGATGATACAGCGCCGCCTGCGCGCCCCAACAGATGTGCAGCGTGCTGTAAACATGCGAGCGGCTCCAGTCCATGATCTCGCAAAGCTCCTCCCAGTACTCCACCTCTTCAAATTTCATCTTTTCCACCGGCGCGCCGGTGATGACCATACCGTCGTAATACTGATCCTTCACGTCCTCAAAAGTCTGGTAGAAGCTGATCATGTGTTCCTTCGCTGTATGCTTCGGCATCCTGCTGACCGTCAAAAGCTCCATATCAATCTGCAGTGGTGTATTGCCCAAGAGCCGCGCGAGCTGGGTCTCGGTGACGATCTTGGTTGGCATCAGATTTAATACCAAAATGCGCAGCGGGCGGATATCCTGGCTGGTCGCCCGTTCGACATCCATGACAAAAATATTTTCTTCCTGCAGCGTTTTGGCCGCGGGAAGGTCTTTCGGTATACAAATAGGCATAATTTCATCTCCTTGTTCACGTAGATACGCGCGCGTAGCATTTTGCGCACGCGCGCATTGTTCTCATGCAGGCAGTCCCTGTTGTTTGTCAGGTCTGCCAATCTTACCGGCTCCGCGGGAAACCGCATTTCCGCAAGGCTTCGCGCAGCCCCAAAGGTTTCTCCTAGACCGCCGCGAAACCCTTCTCCAGATCGGCGATGATGTCGTCGATATGTTCGGTGCCGATGGAGAGTCGGATGGTTGCCTGCGTGATGTTTTGATCCGCGAGCTCCGCCTCGCTCAGCTGCGAGTGCGTGGTTGTCGCCGGATGGATGACCAGTGATTTGACATCCGCTACGTTTGCCAGCAGGGAGAAAATCTCAAGATGATCGATGAAGCGGAAGGCTTCCTCCTTGCCGCCCTTGATCTCGAAGGTGAAGATGCTCGCACCGCCGCCTGGGAAATAGCGTTCATACAGCGCGTGATCCGGATGCTCCGGCAGCGACGGATGATTGACCTTCGCGACCTTTGGATGCTTAGCGAGGAATTCGACCACCTTTTTGGTGTTCTCCGCGTGACGTTCCAGACGCAGGGAGAGCGTTTCGGTTCCCTGCAGCAAGAGAAATGCCGCGAATGGGGAAATGCACGCGCCCTGATCTCTGAGCAGAATCGCGCGGATATAGGTGACGAAGGCTGCCGGACCCGCGGCCTCCGCGAACGATACCCCATGGTAGCTCGGATTCGGATCAGCAATCGGCGCGAACTTACCGCTCGCCTTCCAGTCGAACTTGCCGGAATCGACGATAACACCACCGAGCGTCGTGCCATGGCCGCCGATGAACTTCGTCGCGGAGTGTACCACGATGTCAGCGCCGTGTTCGATCGGACGGATCAGATACGGAGTGCCGAAGGTATTGTCTACGACAACCGGAAGCCCCTTCCGGTGCGCGAGCGCCGTGATCGCGTCGATGTCCGGAATATCGCTGTTCGGATTGCCGAGGGTTTCCAGGTAAACGGCCTTGGTATTCGGGCGGATTGCCGCTTCGACTTCCTGCAGATTATGCGCGTCAACAAAGGTTGTTTCGATACCAAACGCTTTGAGTGTGTGCGCGAGCAGGTTATAAGTCCCGCCGTATACGGTCTTTTGGCAAACGATGTGGTCACCCTGCTGCGCGAGCGCCTCGATGGTATAGGTGATGGCCGCCGCGCCGGACGCGACGGCTAATGCTGCTGTACCGCCTTCGAGCGCCGCGATCCGCTTTTCGAAAACGTCCTGCGTGCTGTTGGTCAATCTGCCGTAGATGTTGCCGGCATCCGCTAAACCGAAGCGGTCTTGCGCGTGCTGCGCGTTGTGGAATACATAAGAAGTGGTCGCGTAAATCGGCACAGCTCTCGCGTCCGTAACCGGATCTGCCTGTTCCTGTCCTACGTGAAGCTGCAAAGTCTCAAATTTATAGTTGCTCATGATGATGTTCCTCTCTTTCGTTTTTTGTCTGATTTTCTGATTCTCTGATTCTATCTATGATGCCTTCAGTGGGCAAAGGCACACGCGGTTTGCAAAGACCTATTTGCTTCTGCACTTTGCTGTTGACGCGGTGAACATCACATTCGTCCGTTTCGAAAATTCCGGCGGACGATCCTGCTCCATCTGATCTGCATGGGCGTTTCCTCCTTGTTTATCCTGATCAAAAAAAGAACCGAGCGCTCCGGTAAAGCTCTCGGTTTCGGTAAGCCTCGTTTCGACTGTCGCCGCCTCGATTCTTATCAAGCCCTTAACGGAACCCGCACCGAAAGATTTACAGCGCAAAGCATGCACATGCACATGCATGCGCACATCTTATTCATCATGCCGGTCTGTCCGTAAATCTTTCTCATGGCGCGTTCTCCTTGCGTGAAATAAAATCCTTATCAAACTCATACGGTTTGCCAGGTTGTGCTTATCTTATCACGCATTTTGGTGTTTGTCAATAAGCTTTTTTTATTTTTTTGTGTTTCTTTACAATTTCTTTATGGTAGCATCACAGGAAAATTCAACAAAAGCCCCTTGTGAAGCGGCGCGCATCCATGCGCGCCATCTGCGCATAGAAATCTCGGTTTTCGTTATGCGCGCTTTTGTCTTTTGGCTCAGCACAGAACGCTCCCAACCCCCGCGCATCCATGCGATAGCAGGCGGTCAGTCCACATCCGCGCGAGCTTTCGACGCGTCGTTCACGCCCACGCGCGCCTTTTGCACGCCCTGTCCGCCTCCGCGCGGCTCTTACAGCAGCATGCGGTCGCTGTCGATGCTGAATTTTTCGATCAGCTTCTCGACAGTCATCGCGGCGCGCTCCTCGCCCACAAGCTCCATCGCGACGCGTCCGCTCTTCATCAAAATCGTCTTGTTGCCGTAGCGCAGCGCGTCTTTCATATTATGTGTGATCATCAGCGTACACATGCCCTCCCGCGCGGCAAAAAGGTTCGTCAGTTCCAGCACCTTCTCCGCCGCTGCCGGATCAAGCGCCGCCGTATGTTCGTCCAAAAGCAGAAGATTCGGATTTGCGATGACTGCCATAAACAGCGTCAAAGACTGCCGCTGTCCTCCGGATAGCAGCTTCACCTTCTCGGTCATGCGGTTTTCGAGTCCCATGCCGAGCAGCGCGAGCTTTTCGCGGAACAGCTCGCGGTCTTTTTTGGAGATGCCGGGCTGCAGACCGCGCGGCCGGTTCTTGTAATAGGCAATCGCCAGATTCTGTTCGATCGTCATGTCAAAGGCCGTACCCTTGAGCGGATCCTGAAACACGCGGCCGATCTGTCTGGCGCGTTTGTATTCCGGCTCTTTGGTGATGTCCCTGCCGTCCAGCGTGATACTGCCGCTGTCGATGGGAAACACGCCCGCGATGCAGTTGAGCAGGGTGGATTTGCCCGCGCCGTTGTTGCCGATGATGGTGATGAAATCGCCCTCCTTCATGCGCAGGCTGACATCCGTGAGTGCCGTCTTCTCATTGATGGTGCCCGGACTGAAAGTTTTGCGTATCTGATTGACGTTCAATAATTCTTTCATTTTTGCTGCGCCCCTTTCTGCTTGCGTGTAAGCTGCAGTTTGCTTCCCTTTTCACCCAAAAGTCCTAGCGAAAGCGCCACCGCGACGATAGCCGCCGACACGAGCTTCATATCGGTCGTTTCCATACCAAGATACAGTGCCTGCGCCATGAGGATGCGGTAAACCACTGCGCCCAGCGCTGCGGCGATGAGTCTTCGCAGCAAGGTTTTTGTGCCAAAAATAACCTCTCCGAGAATGACAGAGGCTAAACCGATGACCATCATGCCCACGCCGCTGTTGATATCCGCAAAAGCCTGATTCTGTGCCAGCATACCGCCGGCAAGACCGACCAATCCATTGGAAAGCGCCAATCCCAGCAGCTTCATACTGTCACAGGAAACGCCGCAGGCTTTGACCATGTCCTCATTGTCTCCGGTCGCGCGGAACACGAAGCCGAGCCGCGTCTGCAGGAAGAGATACAGCACCGCGATAATCACCGCCAGAAGGACCAGATTGAGTACCATGCCGGCGTACTGCGGAGGCAGCAAGCGATCCGCGATCTTGTAAATCGTCTCGCTCTTGGTCAGCGGGATGTTCGGGGTTTTGCCCATGATGCGCAGATTCACCGAATAGGAAGCCATCATCACCAAAATGCCTGCCAGAATCGCCTGGATTTTAAGCCTGGTATGCAAAAGTCCGGTCAAAAGCCCCGCCAGACAGCCGCCCGCAAAAGCGCCAAGAAGCGCAAGAAGCGGATGCCCGCCTCCTGCGCAAATGACTGCCGAGATTGCCATGCCTGTGACGATGGAGCCGTCCACCGTCAGATCGGGCATGTTTAAGGTTCGAAAGGATAGGAATACACCCAGAGCCAGGACCGCGTAGATCATTCCCAGCTCCAGCGAGCCCAAGAGGGCGCCGAATGTCATCATCTTAAATTCTCCTCCATATTTTCCCTGTTTCTCCGGGAAAATGTTCTGCTTCTTTTTGTTTCTTTGCCTCAGCGCCGCGGATTATTCCAGCACCGTCGCTTTGTCCATCACGCTCTGCGGGATTTCCACGCCGATGGCATCTGCAGTCTTGGTGTTGACATAGACGGTCATGTCGCTCATCTTGACCACCGGCATTGCAGAAACGTCCGCGCCGCCGAAGATTTCCGCGACCATCTTGCCTGTTTCCTTGCCGAGTACCGTATAGTCGATGCCGTAGGTCGCAAGACCGCCGTCCTGTACCATGGAATCTGCGCTGACATAGAACGGAATTTTGGCTTTGTTGAATACCTCGGTTGCCACTGCCATCGCGGAAGCGACCGTATTGTCGATCGGCGAGTAAACGATATCCACCTTGTCTGCCAGATACTGCGCAGCCTGCTGTACTTCGCTGGTGTTGGTCACGGTCGATTCCACAACTTCATAGCCGTTGGCTGCCGCGTATTCCTTCAGTCCCTTGATGACAGAATCCGAATTGTCCTCCCCAGTGCTGTAAAGCGCGCCGATGGTCTTGAACTCCAGTGTGATCTCGTTAGCCAGATTCATGATCGCCTCCGCAGATACCTCATCAGAGGTGCCGCTGACGTTGCCGCCCGGATTGTTCAGATCTTCGACCAGACCCGCGTCAACCGGATCGGTGACTGCCGCGAAAATGATCGGAATGTCTGTCGTTTCGCTCATCACGGCCTGCGCCGCCGGTGTCGCGATTGCTACGATCACGTCACAGCCGCCGGATACGAAGGTCTGCGCGATGGTCTTCATATTGGTCATATCGTTCTGCCCGTTCTTATAGTCGATCTCAAGATTCTCGCCCTCTACGTAACCCGCGTCCGCAAGTCCCTCGATAATGCTTTCTCTAATGGTATTCAGCGACGGGTGCTCCATCAGCTGCAGGATGCCAACCTTGAAAGTCTCGCCCTGCGATGCCTGCCCCTGATCGCCGCTGCCGCTGTCCTTGCCGCAGCCTGTCAGCAGCGCTGCCGCCATCACCAGTACCATAACGACTGTCAATCCCTTTTTCATTGCCTGTTTCATTGTTTTGTCTCCTTTTCAATCAATTCTCTGCCGGGTGCCGCATGCCGCGTTCCCCTGCTTCTAAAGAAATCATTGAAGTGTTCTCTGCCTTCGGCTGCCTGTAAGGCGCTGGCGATCCGCCAGCGCCCGCAAAAACAAAAAACCTGTCCTTGTACCCAAGGACAGGATATTACCTGCGGTGCCACCTTGTTTGACTCACCGGCTTCCCGCTTTCCTGCCTGCCGCCGTCTGACTGTCCAACCGTCTGACGTAATCATGCCCGAAAACTTCTGCCGGAAAATCCTCTCTGCAGAGTGCCGTCACACTCCTCTCCACTGACGCGGGAGTTTCGTCTCAGATACTCATATGATTCCTGTTCTGTTTATCGCGGTCTTTCGCCTTTCGCGATCTGCCTGCGATCCGGCGCGAAATTCATATTTTCCCCTCGCCCTCAGGAGCCCATTGTGCGAATCCTGCATCTGCCCGGCTTCCACCATCCCGGGTTCGCTGTGAGACCGTAAATTCGTTTTACTTCTCCCTCAAAGGTTTGCTGATTCAGTTTATATACGGAGTTTATCACTGTTTTTGTGTATTGTCAATAGTTTTTTAAGAAAATACGTTGATTATGATAATTCTTTTGTGAAAATTCCCAAAAACGAGATATCTCCGTTCTCCCACCTGCAAAGCCCTGCGACGCGCGGCGGGCATATAGACCCGTCCGCCCGCGGGCGGACAGCCTCAGTATCCATAGGTATTGCGATAACGCAGCAGCATCGATACCGCGACGAGACTTGCCAGAATTTCAGCAACCGGCAGCGCCCACCAGACGCCGTTGATCCCCCACCACATCGGCATCAGAAGCAGTGCGCCTACTTCCAAAACCAAAGTACGCAGGATCGAAACCAGCGCGGAAACCCTGCCGTTGTTCATGGCAGTAAAAAAACCGGACGCGAAGATATTGATACCGGTAAAGAATACGCTGATCGCGATGATACGGAAACCCACGATCATCAAATCCCGCAGGACCGGGTCCTTCGACGCGAAAATCAGCACCATCGGACGATCCAAAAGCTCCGCGACCACCAGCATCGCCAAGGAAAAGCTTAGTATCATCCGCGCTGAAATCGCAAACAGCTTGTGAATATTCGCGCGGTTTCCCGCCCCATAGTTATAGCTGAAAATCGGTGCGACACCGGAGGTAAACCCGATCAGCAGCGCCACAAACACAAACTGCAGGTAGAGAATCGCGCTGATGGCCGCGACGCCTTTTTCGCCGACGATCGCCATCATCTGCAGATTAAACAGGGCTGTGGTGATCGCGCTGGAAAGGCTCGTCACCATCTCGGACGCGCCGTTTCCCATCGCCAGCAGCAATTCTCTTCCCTTCCAAACCGGTTTTTCGAAATGCAGCAGGCTCTTTTTATCAAAGAACACGCGCAGCGGAACCAGCCCGCCGACAAGCATGCCCGCCATCGAAGCATAGCCCGCGCCTGCCAGTCCGAAATCAAAGACACCGACCAGCAGAAGATCCAGGCCGATATTGACGCAGCCCGCTGCCACAGACAGCCACAGACCCATGTGCGGTCTGTCCGCCGTCACCAGAAATCCCTGGAACAAAATCTGCAGCGACCAGATCGGACCTGCCAGCACCATGATCCTGCCGTATTCCACGCACAGCGGCAGCAGCATTTCGTCCGAACCGATGCGCAGGTAGATTTCCTGATCAAAGGCCAGCAGCAGGGTCATCATGATCGCCATCACTGCCAGATTGACCAGCACCGTCAGACTCAGGAAGCTGCATGCCTCATGTGCCTTTCCCTCGCCGAGCTTCTTGCCGATGACAGCGTTGCTGCCCATCTGGAAGACGAAAGTCAGCGCCATGACCACATTCAGCACCGGGTAGACGATATTCAGCGCCGACAGACCCAGACTGCCCACATAATTGGATACCACAATCCCGTCCACGATAGTATACATGGACACGAACAGCATCCGCACCATCGTCGGGAAGGTAAAGGTCAAAATATTCCTTGTATTGATCGGCCGCGCATAGATCAAATCAATGTTTCCCTCCATTTTTTCCTCTCCGTCTCTTTACAGGCTCACGCGGGTTACTGCTTCTGCCGGTTTGTGTATCAGCTTTTGCAGCTCCATGAGTCTGGCGCTGTCCATCGCCGGCACGCCCTTGAGCCGGTAGGTAATGCCGAGCTTGCCGTATTTTTCGACGGCCATTGTGTGGTAACCGAGCAGCTCGACCTTATCGACAAAACGGATTTTTTTCATAAACACGTTCAGCGCTTCCATGTCCTCCGGCGTGTCGTTGATATCCGGCACGACCACATGGCGCACCCATACATGCTTTTTATGCGCGTTGATGATGTCGATCAGCGCCAGCAGCGTGTCCTGTGGTTGTCCGGCGATAATCTCGAAGCGTTCCGGATCCGGATGCTTGACATCCAGCAGCACCAGGTCACATTGGTGGATGGCTTCATCGCTGTAATCGTCCAGATAGGTGCCGCTGGTATCGATCGCGGACTGAATGTCCACCTTGTGCAGCGCGTGAATGGCTTCTGTCAAAAATTTTCCCTGCAGCAGCGGTTCTCCCCCGCTGAAGGTCACGCCGCCCTTGCTGCCGTAATATGGCTGCCCGCGGAGCGCCCAGTGAACGACCTCCTCAACCTCGATTTTTTCGCCCTTGTCCGCCGGCCATGAGTCCGGATTGTGACAGTACAGACATCTCGCCGGACAGCCCTGCATAAAGAACACTGTGCGGATGCCCGGTCCGTCCACAGCGCCGAATGTTTCTATCGAGTGAATTTTTCCTATCATGCCATATCAATTGCGGCAGCGTAATCCTGCTACGCTGCCGCTTTTACTCCTGTAATTTTTAGATGGATTCGTGGAAGGTTCTCGCGATAACTTCCTTCTGATGTGTCTTGGAAAGCGCGTTGAATCTTACCGCGTAGCCGGATACTCTGACCGTCAGGTTCGGGTATTTGTCCGGATTTTCGTATGCGTCCTCCAAAAGTGATCTGTTGAGCACGTTGACGTTCAAATGATGCGCGCCTCTCTTGAAGTAGCCCTCCAAAAGACCTGCCAGCACGTCCGCTCTTTCGTCCGGGTTCTTGCCGAGCGTTTCCGGCGTGATGGAGAAGGTGTTGGAAACACCGTCCTGACAAGTATCCCAGTCGATCTTGGATACGGAGTTCAGAGAAGCGATCGCGCCGTGGTTGTCTCTCTGATGCATCGGATTTGCGCCCGGTGCGAACGGCGTACCTGCTCTTCTGCCGTCCGGCGTATTGCCGGTCTTCTTACCGTACATGACGTTGGAAGTGATGGTCAGAACGGACAGGGTATGTACCGCGTTTCTGTAGGTCGGGTGCTTGCGCAGCTCCTCGATGGTTCTCTCGGAGATCTTCACTGCGATATCGTCTACACGGTCATCGTCGTTGCCGTATTTCGGGAAGTCGCCTTCGGTTCTGTAGTCCACGATGACGCCGTTTTCGTCTCTGATCGGATATACCTTCGCATATTTGATCGCGGAGAGGGAGTCAGCCGCAACGGAGAAGCCCGCAACGCCGAATGCCATCAGACGCTTGAGTTCGGAGTTCAGGAACGCCATCTGCGCGCTTTCGTAATCATATCTGTCGTGCATGAAATGAATGATGTTCATGATGTTGACGTACAGCTCGCACAGCCATGCCAGATAGATGTTGAAACGCTTCCATGCGTCCTCGAAGTCGATCGGACCGTCGCCGACCGGTTCCATCTGCGGACCGACATGCTCGCCGGTTCTTTCGTCAATACCGCCGTTTAAGCCGAGCAGCAGGATCTTAGCCAAATTGCATCTCGCGCCGAAGAACTGGATCTGCTGTCCCATCTGGATCGCGGATACGCAGCAGGCGATCGAGTAGTCCTCGCCGCAGTGCGGTCTCATCTTGTCATCGTTCTCATACTGGATGGAGTCTGTGTCGATGGAAACCTGCGCGCAGAACTTCTTGAACGGTTCCGGCAGCTTTTCGGACCATAATACGGTCAGGTTTGGCTCCGGTGCCGGTCCTAAATTGTATAAGGTCTGCAGCACTCTGTAAGAGTTCTTGGTTACTTTATGTCTGCCGTCCATGCCGACGCCTGCGATACCTTCGGTAATCCACATCGGGTCTCCGCCGAACAGCTCGTTGTATTCACTGGTTCTTAAATGTCTGGCAACACGCAGCTTTAGGATATAGTCATCCACGAATTCCTGGATCTGTTCTTCGGTGTAGGTGCCGTTCGCAAGGTCTCTCTCTGCGTAGATATCGATGAACGTGGAGGTTCTGCCAATGGACATCGCCGCGCCGTTTTCTTCCTTGATGCCTGCCAGGTACGCGAAGTACGTCCACTGGATCGCTTCCTTGACGTCTTTCGCCGGTCCGGAGATGTCGAAGCCGTAGCTTTCTGCCATTTTCTTGATTTCCTTGAGGGAGCGGATCTGATTGCTGACTTCCTCCGCGGTGCGAATGTTTTCTTCGTTCATCACGTGTCTGGAAGCGATCATTTCATGGTCTTTCTGCTTTTCCTCGATCAGATAGTCGATGCCGTAGAGCGCTGCTCTTCTGTAGTCACCGATGATTCTGCCGCGGCCGTAAGCGTCCGGAAGTCCCGTAATGAAGCCGAGATGTCTGACCTGACGCATTTCGTTGGAGTATGCCTTAAAAACGCCGTCGTTGTGCGTCGTGAAGTAGTTGAACATATTGTCAATTTCCGGCGGCAGTGTAACGCCGTACTCCTTCACTTCTTCTCTGACCATCTTGATGCCGCCGAACGGGCAAATACCTCTCTTAAGCGGTTCGTCTGTCTGCAGTCCGACGATGATATCCTTGCCCGGAACGATGTAGCCGGGGCCGAATGCGTTCACGCGCATGATGCGGCTCGCGTCAACCTTCAGCGTACCGCCTGCTTTGCGCTCCGCGACCAAAAGCTCGTGCACCTTGTCACTGCATTCCTTGGTTCTCTCTGTCGGTCCCGCGAGGAAACTGCCGTCACCGTCATACGGATGGTAGTTTAATTTAATAAATTCCTCTACATCAATGTGCTCTGTCCAGTTTCCCGCGACAAATCCTTCCCACTCTTTTCTCATGCTTGCTCCTCCTCAAAGTAGTTAAATCATTGTGTTGTACTTGTATTGTATAATGTATACAAGTCATGGGCGGAAGAAAAAACCGGCTTAGCCGATTGCTGTAGTTTCTTCATGTCACGTTCCGGTCGTGGGCAGCTTGTCCCGTCATCCCGACCGATACGCTTCTTCCCTTCTTGTATACTTTCTAGCCACTACCATCATAACGTATGGAAGGGCTTTCGTCAAATGAAATTTTGTCTTTTTTTTGATTTTTTTTCAAAACTTTTTATCTTCATCCGCAGCCCCGTCTGCCGCACTGTAAATTCTCAAAATCCTATGGTGTCCTATGGTTTTAAGCGCTTTGATTTTGCGCGTCATATTCCACCCCGCGGACGCATATAGTGTCTTAACGAAGAAGTGAGGAGTGTGGAGCTGTCTAATGAAGGATTACATAGAGGAAAGAGTTTTAGAGCTGGCGCATTATATTATCCGCACCAACGCGACGGTCCGGACGGCGGCGAAAAAATTTCGGGTTTCAAAATCTACGGTACACAAGGACATTACGGAACGACTTCTTGAACTCAATCCGCCTCTTGCGGCTGAGGTTAAGACCGTCCTGGAGAATAACAAGGCCGAACGGCATCTGCGCGGCGGTATGGCGACCAGAGAAAAATATCTGCATACGCGGCGTGATTAGGCAAGCATGCGACGTGCCCCGAACTCTGCGATCTCACATCGCAACGCTTTTTTGAAGCCGAATGCGCAAAAAAATCGCGCCTGCGGCGCGTGGGTTCGCGGAAGACAAAGGTGCGCAAAACGGAATCTGAGATTTCTATGCGCACATGGCTCTCACCCATGAGCGCCGCTTCGCAAGGTGCTTTTGCCGATATGCCGGAAATATCGCCTCGCGAGATTTTCCTAGATAATAAGAGAAAGCATTCCGCGCGTGAAGCGCCGCTTCTGCGCAGGCGGCTGATTTAAGCTTGCGGCGGACGGTGCAGTGGTGTAAACTATCCTTATCCAGCACAAGGAGGAATACGGATGTTTACCATGACAATGCCTGCCCCCGCGCGGGAGGCGATCGAAACGCTCAATCAAAACGGTCACGCGGCTTATCTGGTCGGCGGCTGCGTGCGAGACAGCCTGCGCGGCGTGGTGCCGCACGATTACGATATCACCACGTCCGCGCGGCCCGAAGAGGTCACCGCCGCTTTCCGCGGCAGGACGCTGATCGAGACCGGCCTCAAGCACGGCACGCAGACCCTGCACAGCGGCGGCATGAATCTGGAAATCACTACTTATCGCACCGACGGCGCTTATGAAGATCATCGTCATCCGGCGGCGGTCACCTTCGCGCGCACGCTGGCTGAGGATCTCGCACGCAGAGATTTTACGATCAACGCGATGGCCTATCATCCCGCGCGCGGACTGGTGGATCTGTTTGGCGGACAGGCGGACCTCGCCGCAGGCGTGGTCCGCTGTGTGGGCGCCCCGGCGCAGCGCTTTGATGAGGACGCGCTGCGCATGCTGCGCGCCCTGCGCTTCGCCGCGGTGCTTGGTTTCGAGATCGAAACGGACACCGCCGGGGCGCTGCTTGCCCAAAAGGATCTGCTGACTGCTGTCAGCGCGGAGCGCATCCGCGAGGAACTGGTGCGTCTGCTCTGCGGCCGGGACGCTGCCTGCGTATTAGATGCCTACCTTCCCGTTTTCAGCGTATTCCTGCCGGAATTGCTGCCGATGCAGGGCTTCGAGCAGCAAAACCCGCATCATGTCTACGATGTCTGGCATCACACACTGGCGGCAGTCGATGCCATCCCGCCGCAGCCGCACCTCCGGCTGGCGGCGCTGCTGCATGACATCGGCAAGCCGGATTGTTTCCAGGCAGACACGCAAGGCGTCGGTCATTTTTATCAACACGATATCCGCGGCGCGGAAATGACGCGCAGCATCCTCCGCCGTCTCAAATTCGACAACGACACGACGACGCACGTGGTGACGCTGGTACGCTGGCACGATCGGCAGATCGAACCGACCGCTAAGGCGGTCAAACGCGCCCTGCAGCAGTTCAGGCCGGAACTCTTTTTTGATCTCCTGGCACTCAAGCGGGCGGATAACCTGGGACAGGCCCCTGCTTTTTGGGATCGGCAGGAGATTTATGCCCGCCTGGAAGCCCTCGCTTCCGACATCCTCGCCGGCGGCGCCTGCTTTTCACGCAAGACTCTGGCGGTCACCGGACGTGATCTGATGGCAGTCGGCATGCCCGCGGGCAGGGAGCTTGGCGCGGCACTTGACCTCCTGCTCAACGCCGTCATCGACGAAAAAGTCAAAAACGAAAAAGAGGCCCTGCTTCAGTACCTCTTTTCAAACGAATCCCGTTAGGTTTCAGCGCGCCGGCTTGCATTTCGGCGCGCACTTTTGTCCTTTCCAGCAGAAACATACTGGTTGGCCGTTCCGCCGATCATGTTTCTTTCCGCGCTTTACTTGATTCCCATAACCTTCTTGATTTCTACCATCAGCTCCGCGTAGCTTTCCACAGCTTTCACGTCCGGATTGTCAGCTTTGATCTGTTCGGTGGAGCGGAACAGGAAGCCTGCCTTGCTCGCTTTGATCATGCCCAGGTCATTGAAGCTGTCTCCGCTGGCGATCGTTTCGTAGCCCATGCTCTGCAGCGCTTTGACTGTGGTCAGCTTGGTTTGCGCCACGCGCATTTTGTAATCGGTGATCTTGCCTTCCGGCGATACCACCAGTGTATTGCAAAAAATCGTCGGCATCCCGAGTTTTTTCATCAGTGGCTGCGCGAACTGCTCAAAGGTGTCGCTGACGATGACCGTCTGCGTAAGGGCCCGGAGTTCATCCAGGAATTCCTTCGCGCCCGGCAGCGGGTCCAGCTTGGCGATCGTTTCCTGAATTTCCTTGAGACCGTATCCATGCTGATTCAGGATGTCCAAACGATATCGCATCAGCTTGTCGTAATCCGGCTCGTCCCGCGTCGTCTTTTTGAGCTCCGGAATGCCTGCTTCTTCCGCGAATTCCACCCAAATCTCCGGTGTCAGAACACCTTCCAAATCTAAACATACTACATACATTTTGTCAATTCCTCCGTTTGCTGTGTATTTCGTCCTGCGCTTGACGGCAGGCAGATCGCAAGGCAAAAGCGCGCGTAACAAAATCAGAGATGTCTGCGCGTACCTGCCTTATATGGCAGGTCTCCCCGTAAGCGCGTAACGAAATCTGCGATTTCTGCGCGCGCATGAGGTTCATGGACACGCGCCGCTTCGCGAGGTGCTTTTGTCGATATTCCGGAAATATCGCTATGCGATA
>URWB01000023.1 GCA_900551415.1 uncultured Eubacteriales bacterium | reverse complement strand
ACATGCACATCTGTATAATAATATCTTTTCTGCATGGCTTTTTCAGCCTGCAGTATATCTTCCGGACGGCAGGTAGCCGGATAGATCGGGCACATTGCGATCATGCAGCCAATCTGAAATTTCGGATTAATCTCATGTCCAGCTTTTATCGCTTCGGCACTGGCAACCAGTTCGTAGTGAGATGCCTGATACATCAATTCTTCTACATTTTCTTCTGGTTTAACTACAATCCCGGAATTAGCATAAAGCATAAATCCATCACCGATATCTGCCTGGTTATTAATCTCATTAAATGTCATCCAGTATTTTACTTTGTCTTTGTATCGTTCAAAGCAAGTTACTGCAAATTTCACGAAGAAATCAATCAGTTTTCTGTTTCTCCATCCACCGTACTCTTGTACAAGATGCAGAGGCATCTCAAAATGACTCAGTGTGATCACTGGTTCGATCCCATATTTCAGACATTCATCAAACATGTCATCATAGAATTTTAATCCGGCTTCACGAGCACCCGCAGCGAGCTCCGCGACTCTTCCATGGTATAAGAATCCGCCTCTGTCGAACGCGACTTCTTCGATTCCTTTTGCCAAAGCTCTCTTCGCGAGGGCTTCTCCAACCTTCTTCGCTGCTTCTTTATTGCCGCCGTAAGCGATTTCGCCCTTCAGCTCCTTGTCGAGTGAGGACGCTGCTGCTAAGGTCACGCCGTTCACATCATCGATGATCTGCGCGGAGATATTCTTGTTGGATCTGTAAACGCAAAGTCTAGGTTTTTCAGGAGTTCCATAAAGATTTTTTCTTACTCTTTCATGTCTCTTGACACGTCTGTCATTTCTGCTTTCTTTTGCCAATTTCATTCACTCCTTTCCCTTTATTTAGCACCGGCTTTGCCTTCTTTTCTGCGGATGACTTCATCAGCATACTTCACGCCCTTACCCTTATAAGGTTCCGGTCTTCTCCATGCTCTGATGTTTGCCGCATAGTTTCCGACAACTGCTTTATCGATACCCTTCACAACGACTTCTGTCGCGGATGTGCATTCTGTCGTAATTCCTTCAGGGTCTTTTAATTCTACCGGATGGGAGTAGCCCAGGTTCATCACCAGAGTGTCACCCTTCTTCTCAGCCTTGTAGCCAACGCCGACAAGCTGCAGCTTCTTTTCGAAGCCCTGGGTTACGCCTACTACCATGTTATTGATTAAAGTTCTCGCCAGGCCGTGCTGAGATCTTTCTTCTCTCGCGTCAGAGGCTCTGGTAACCAGAACTTCGCCTTCGCAAACTTCTACCTTGATCAGCTTGCTGATCTGTTCCGCTAATTGTCCTTTCGGGCCTTTCACTGTTACTACGTTGTTCGCGTCTACAGTTACTTCTACGCCGGCAGGAACAACTACAGGTTTTTTACCAATTCTAGACATGTTTCGTTCCTCCTACCATACATAACAGATAACTTCGCCGCCAACGCCCAGTTTTCTCGCTTCTTTGTCGCTTACGATTCCCTTGGAAGTGGAAATGATCGCGATGCCCAGACCTCCGAGTACCTTCGGTACTTCGTTCGCCTTCGCGTAAACCTTTAAGCCCGGCTTGGAAATTTTCTTAATTCCGCTGATTACTCTTTCTTTGTTAGAGCCGTATTTCATTGTAACTTTGATCATACCTTGCTTGTCATCTTCTATTACATCGAAATCCGTAATGTAGCCTTCTTCTTTTAAGATCTCCGCAATTGCTTTTTTCATTTTGGACGCAGGGATCTCAACAGTTTCGTGACCTACAGTATTGGCATTTCTGATTCTTGTCAGCATATCTGCTATAGGATCTGTCATTGTCATTACAGTATTTCTCCTTTCATAAATTTACCAGCTTGCTTTTCTTACGCCCGGAATTTCTCCTTTATAAGCAAGCTCTCTAAAACAGATACGGCAAATACCATATTTTCTTAATACGGAATGTGGTCTTCCGCAAAGTCTGCATCTGGTATAAGCACGTGTCGAATATTTCGGTTTTCTAGCCTGTTTAACCTTGAGAGATGTCTTTGCCATAATTCCCTCCTATTTCTCAAACGGCATACCGAGCAGTTCCAGTAACGCAGCCGCTTCTTCGTCTGTTTTAGCCGTTGTTGTAAATACTATGTTCATACCTTTGATCGTTTCAACCTTATCGTAGTTGATTTCAGGGAAGATCAACTGTTCTTTGATACCCATAGAGTAGTTGCCTCTGCCGTCAAAGGAGTTCTTGCTGACGCCCTTGAAGTCTCTGACTCTCGGAAGAGCGATGTTGAAGAATTTATCCGCGAAAACATACATGTTGTCGCCTCTTAAGGTAACCTTGGCGCCAACCGGCATGCCCTGTCTTACTTTGAAGTTCGCGATGGACTTTCTCGCCTTGGTCACAACCGGTCTCTGTCCGCTGATCAGCGCGATCTCTTCTACCGCGGACTCGATGATCTTCGCGTTGTCTTTCGCTTCGCCAAGACCCATGTTGATGGTAATCTTCACTAATTTTGGAACTTCCATGACATTTTTGTACTGGAATTTCTCTTTTAATGCGTTAAAAACCTGATTATCATAATTTTCTCTTAATCTTGCTGTCAAAATCGTCTCCTCCTTTCTTAGTCGATAACGTTTCCGGTTTTTTTGGAAACTCTTACTTTTTTGCCGTCTTTGAACTCATATCCGATCTTCGTAACTGTCTTTGCCTTTGTGTCATAGTACATGACATTGGATGCATCGATCGGTCCTTCGAAGTGCTTAATCTCCGCGCCCGCCTGTCTGGTTGCCTTCGCGTGCTTGGTTACGATGTTTACGCCTTCTACGACTACTCTGTTTTCTTTTGGCATAGCTTTGAGAACTTTTCCATGCTTGCCTTTATCCTTACCGGTAATGACCATTACCGTATCGCCTTTTTTAATACGCATCCTGTTCACCTCCTACAGTACTTCCGGTGCCAAGGACACGATCTTCATGAAGCCCTTGTCTCTGAGTTCTCTGGCAACCGGCCCAAAGATACGGGTTCCAACCGGGTTCTTGTCTTCTTTATCTTTAATGATAACTGCCGCGTTCTGGTCAAACTTTACATAGCTTCCGTCAGCTCTTCTGGCACCATGCTTGGTTCTAACAACAACAGCTTTCACAACGTCACCTTTTTTTACAAGGCCGCCTGGTGTTGCTTCCTTAACAGCGCAAACGATTACGTCTCCGATGTTCGCATACTGACGGGACGTGCCGCCTAAGATACGAATGCAAAGAAGTTCTTTCGCACCGGAATTGTCGGCAACTCTTAATCTGGTTTCAGTCTGAATCATGATCTGGTGCCTCCTTTATTTAACCTTTTCAATGATGTTCACAAGTCTCCATCTCTTGTCCTTGGACAGAGGTCTTGTTTCCATAATTCTTACTCTATCGCCAATCTGGCATTCATTGTTTTCGTCGTGAGCTTTGACTTTTTTCGTTCTCTTTACAGCTTTTCCGTAAAGGGAATGTCTTACGAAGTCTTCGATTGCAACTACGACTGTCTTATCCATTTTGTCGCTGACTACGACACCGACTTTTGTCTTTCTTCTGTTTCTTTCAACTGTCATATTACATCCTCCTTTCCGTTAGGCCTCGGCTTTTGCAAGCTCTTTTTCTCTGAGGATCGTCTTAACGCGAGCGATCTCTCTCTTAACTTCTCTCATCTTAACCGGATTTTCAAGCTGTCCGGTTACATGCTGGAATCTCAGGTTGAACAGTTCTTTTTTCATTTTTGCGAGTTCGCTGTTCAGTTCAACCTCGGTCATTTCTCTCATCTTCTTTAATTCCATTATGCTTCACCACCCTTTACTTCGTTTTCCTTGATGGCAAATTTGCACTTAACCGGGAGCTTGTGGGAAGCAAGTCTCATCGCTTCTCTTGCCTTTTCTTCGGAAACGCCCTCGATCTCGAACATCACTCTACCCGGCTTTACAACCGCTACCCAATATTCAGGCGCGCCTTTACCGGAACCCATACGTACTTCAGCAGGTTTCTTTGTTACCGGTTTGTGTGGGAAAATTTTGATATATACTTTACCGCCTCTCTTGATGGATCTTGTCATCGCGATACGAGCGGCTTCAATCTGATTGGAAG
The DNA here is from genome assembly GCA_900551415.1 of uncultured Eubacteriales bacterium. Lineage (GTDB taxonomy): Bacteria > Bacillota > Clostridia > Peptostreptococcales > Anaerovoracaceae > CAG-238. The sequence goes on along the minus strand of URWB01000023.1, from coordinate 19,661 downwards.
TGATCCAGCCACATTCCTGTGCAACCAGGCCATATGCGCCGTAGGTAATGGTGTTACCCTTGGTCGCGACGCCCTTCATTCTTCCTCTGTGAACTCTTCTGCGTTTAACGCGCTTTGGCATTAACATGACTCAAGTTCCTCCTTTCCGTATATTTATGCTTCAGTAGTTTCTGCTGCTTCTGCTGCAGGTGCTTCTACCTGTGGTTCTTCAACTTGCGGCGCGGCCTTCGGAGTCTTTCTGACTCTCGGGTTCGCGAACTTCGGTGCTTCGTTTCTGTCGCCGCGGTCGCGTCTGTCACGTCTTTCACCGCGATCACGTCTGTCGCGTCTCTCGCCGTCTTTTCTCGGACGTCTCTCTCTCTTTTCACGTTTTTCTTCACGAACCGCGCCCTGTAATCCCTTGTCGAGGATTTCGCCGTGGTTGATCCAAACCTTTACGCCGATCTTACCGTAAGTAGTATCAGCTTCCGCGAAGCCGTAATCGATGTCAGCTCTTAAGGTGTGCAGCGGCACATTGCCTTCGCTGTACTTTTCGCTTCTCGCGATTTCAGCGCCGCCGAGTCTTCCGGAGCAGAGAACCTTGATACCCTTCGCGCCGGCTTTCATCGTTCTGCCGATCGCCTGCTTCATCGCTCTTCTGAAGGATACACGTCTTTCGAGTGCCTGCGCGATGCTCTCCGCTGTCAGCTGCGCGTCCATTTCGGATCTTCTGACTTCTTCGATGGAGATATCGATGTCCTTGCCTGTCAGCTTCTTCAGTTCCGCGCGCAGATTGTCAATGCCCGCGCCGGAGCTGCCGATCACCATACCCGGTTTTGCTGTCAGAACGATGACTCTCATCTTGTTCTCCGCGGCTCTTTCAATTAAAACCTTTGAAACGCCGGCAACATATAATTTTTTCTTTACGTATTCTCTTACTTTGTTGTCCTCTACAAGGTAATCTGCAAAGTTGGCTTTATCTGCATACCATTTGGAATCCCAGTCTTTAATAACGCCCACTCTTAAGCCATGTGGACTAACTTTCTGACCCATTCATGAACCTCCTATTCTTTCTCTCTCAGAGTCACACCGACATGGCTGGATCTCTTTAAGATGATTGATGCTCTGCCTTGGGAGCCGGCTCTCCATCTCTTCATGGTTGGGCCCTGGTTGGCATATACTTCTGCAACGTATAAATTGTCCGGATTCATATCGAAATTGTTTTCCGCGTTCGCTGCTGCGGATTTGACAACCTTTTCTACGATTTCTGAACCTTTGCCCGGGGTGAACTTTAAGATGTTCAATGCCTCGTTTAAGTCCTTGCCTCTTACCAAATCAGTAACAGGTTTCAGCTTGATAGGAGACATTCTTACATATTTCGCAACTGCTTTTGCTTCCATTTTCATGTTCTCCTTTCTTATTTCTTAACCTTTGAAGATTTATCGGCAGCGTGGCCTCTGTAGTTTCTGGTCGGAGCGAATTCTCCAAGTCTATGTCCTACCATGTCTTCTGTAATATATACAGGGACATGCTTCTTGCCGTCATGCACCGCGATCGTGTGTCCCACCATCTGCGGGAAAATTGTGGATGGTCTTGACCAGGTCTTGATTACTTTCTTGTCGTTCGCCGCGTTCAGCTCTTCGATTGCTTTGAGCAGCTTCGCATTCACGAAAGGACCTTTTTTCAGTGATCTACCCATTATTGATGCTCCTTCCTTTTATTTTTCATTTCTTCTCTTTACGATATACTGATTCGAAGCTTTGTTCTTCTTTCTGGTCTTGTAGCCAAGAGCAGGTTTACCCCAAGGAGTAACCGGGCTCTTACGACCAACAGGCGCTCTGCCTTCGCCACCGCCATGTGGGTGATCGTTCGGGTTCATGACAGAACCTCTTACGGTAGGTCTGATGCCCATGTGTCTCTTACGACCGGCTTTACCGATCTGGATGTTCGCGTGGTCTCCGTTGCCTACTTCTCCGATGGTCGCTCTGCATCTCATGCTGATCTTTCTTACTTCGCCGGACGGAAGTCTTACCTGTGCGTAATCTCCTTCCTTCGCCATCAGCTGTGCGCCGTTTCCTGCGGATCTCGCGAGCTGCGCGCCCTTACCCGGCTTAAGCTCGATATTGTGGATGATGGTACCAACCGGAATGTTCGCGATCGGAAGCGCGTTGCCGACTACGATATCGGCATCCGGTCCGGATACGATCTGCTGTCCTACAACCAATTTGTTCGGCGCGATGATGTATCTCTTTTCGCCGTCCGCGTAAACGATCAACGCGATGTTTGCGCTTCTGTTCGGGTCGTATTCGATGGTAGCTACGGTTCCCGGAATACCGTCCTTCGTTCTCTTGAAGTCGATGATTCTATATTTCGGTCTGGTACCGCCGCCCTGATGTCTTACGGTAATCTTACCTCTGTTGTTTCTTCCTGCGTGTTTCTTAAGAGTTACAGTCAAGGATTTTTCAGGCGTGCTGGTTGTGATTTCTTCAAATGTAGAAACTGTCATACCTCTCAGACCAGGAGTTGTCGGATTATATTTTCTAATTCCCATTGTTCATTTGCCTCCTATTACAGTCCTTGGAAGAACTCGATTTCCTTACTGTTTGGCGTAAGGGTAACGATTGCTTTTTTGTATGCGGCAGTTCTGCCAACATTTCTTCCCATTCTCTTTACTTTACCGTCATAATTCATGATGTTTACTTTGGATACTTCAACACCGAAGATTTCTTCTACAGCGTGCTTAACCTGTGTTTTGTTAGCGTCTACTGCAACTTTGAAAGTGTACTTCTTGTCTGCCGCCACGTCCATGGACTGTTCGGAAATAACAGGTGTCAAAATGATGTCGTATGCTGTTTTCATTAGATGTACACCTCCTCAATCTTCTTTACAGCTTCCTGTGTTACGATGAAGCTGTCGTGGTTCACGATTTCGTAAACGTTCATCGTGCCTACCAGCGCGGTTCTGACTCCCGGAATGTTGGCCGCGGATTTTACAACGTTTTCATCCTTCTCAGCCATCACGATCAGGGCTTTTTTGCCGGCTTTTACGTTTGCCAGCACCTTGATCATTTCCTTTGTCTTTGGAGCATCAAACTTTAATTCGTCTAATACGATGATTTCTTTATCAGCTACCTTCGCGGAGAGCGCGGATTTCATCGCGAGTCTTCTCAGCTTCTTCGGTAATGTATATCTGTAGTCACGAGGCTTCGGCGCGAATACGATGCCGCCGCCGATCTGTGACGGGTCTGTCGTGCTGCCTTGTCTGTGACGACCTGTTCCTTTTTGTCTGAAAGGCTTTCTGCCGCCCCCTCTGACTTCGCCTCTGGTCTTCGCGGACTGAGTACCCTGTCTTTGGTTTGCCAGGTAGTTCTTTACTACCGCATGAACAGCGTTTTCATTCGGAGTGATACCGAAGATCTCATCTTTTAATTCGATGGAACCGGCTTCTGCTCCTGCCATATTTAACATAGTTACTTTTGCCATTTGTGCTTCCTCCTTTCCAAAAGACTATTCTATTTGTCCTGTCCCTTTACTGCGTACTGAACACGAACCAGGCCACCCTTGTTTCCCGGAACCGCGCCCTTTACAAGCAGCAGGTTTCTCTCTTCGATAACTTTTACAAGTACAACGTTCTGTACGGTAACGGTGTCTCTGCCCATTCTTCCCGGACCGGCGTTGCCCTTGAAGACTCTGGAAGGATAAGTACCCGCGGCAAGCGCGCCGGCAAGTCTCTTATGCTTGGAACCATGTGTCATCGGGCCTCTGTGATGGCCGTGTCTCTTGATGTTGCCTTGTGTTCCCTTACCTTTGGAGGTTCCTGTGATATCCAGCTTCTTGCCGACTTCGAAATCAGCGACTGTGATCACCTGACCAACCTCGTAAGTTTCGCCGTCTTCGACTCTGAATTCCGCAAGGTGCTTCTTCGGAGCTACGCCGGCTTTTTCAAAATGTCCTGTCAGCGGTTTGTTGACTCTCTGCGGCTTCTGATCTTCAAAGCCTACCTGAACAGCATTGTAGCCATCGGTTTCAACGGTCTTTACCTGAGTTACAACTTCCGGACCGGCTTCGATGACTGTTACCGGAATCACGTTTCCGTCTTCATCGAAGATCTGTGTCATGCCCATCTTTTTTCCTAAGATTGCTTTCATATTTTTTCTCCTTTTCTTACATTGGAATCGCGTCGTCGCAAGCTTCGCTGTTTTCGCGTGCCGCATCTTGCACGCTCACGCGCTCCGCTGCTCCTCCTTTCCCCAAAAAGTTTCGCTTTCCGGGGGCCCCACAGGTTGGGCCACGATTTTGCAGCTGCCGTCTTGCGCGGCGGATTCATACTAAGGGAAGGTCCCTTTTAACTTGTTTAGGTTTCGATTTCAAACCTTGTGGATTAGAGTTTGATTTCGATGTCAACGCCTGCCGGCAGGTCGAGCTTCGTTAAAGCGTCGGTTGTCTTCAGCGTCGCGTTTGTGATGTCGATCAGTCTCTTGTGCGTTCTCTGCTCGAACTGCTCTCTGCTGTCCTTGTATTTGTGGACCGCTCTTAAGATTGTAACGACTTCCTTTTCGGTTGGCAGCGGAATCGGACCGGAAACGTCTGCGCCTGTTTTCTTTGCCGTTTCGACAATTTTCGCCGCGGACTGGTCTAATAACGCGTGGTCATAAGCTTTCAGCTTGATTCTGATTTTCTGTAATTCGCTCATTGTTGTCCTCCTGATTTTTTTGTACTGTTTACGCTATGCTTGTACAAGGGGTTCTAAAGCCTTATTTTTCAACGCGTACAGATAATTTGCTTACTTCGTACACGCCTTCGTGTGTTTCCTGCGTTTACACACAAAGCAAAATTCGGCGAATCCCTCCGCCCCCATCCGGTGGGGACAATTCTCGACGGAAATTACCAGATAGCACTGCAACTTCCCGTTTCATCGCCTTAAGCAAGCCTTTTTAGTATAAAGGAATTTTTCAAAGAATGCAAGTCTTTTTTGAAAAAAAATTCGAAGAAAATAAAACTTTTTTTATGAAGAGAAATAAGTGTTTTCAATGCTTTACATTGTCATTTTTCGTACACGCTTATTCGAGTTTCCTAAGGTCCGGGGTTTTCTCATTCGGCGTTTTGTTTTGATAACTTTACTCTCGCATTTTATTTACGCGCGTTTGTCCGCAAAGGAACAAACGCGCGTGTACCAAAACGCATTTTTTATCATGTAGGAAATATCGCCAAAAGCACCTTGCGAAGCGCCTGTTATGCACGACAGGCATGTGCAAAGAAACCCACGATTCCGTTTTGGACACTTTTGGTCTGTGCGCATGAAGGAACGTCGCTTCACAAAGCGCTGTTACCGCAGCTTTATCAAAACACATCCTGAAACGGCAGATTCCGCTCCTTGCGCTGCGCGGCCAGCTTCGCGCGAATTTCCGCCGAAGCGCCTGCCACCTCCGCATAGAACTCCCGCGCCGAAAACCGCGCTGCGCCGTCGCCCAGTGCTGCCATCTGTACCGGCTGATCTGAGGTCACGACCCAAAGCGGGCGCCGTCTGCCCTGTTCGTATATGACTTTTTCAATATAGCGATCCGCCGTCTCTGCCTCCCGGGTGTAAACGACCCGAAAAACACCCGCGTCTGCGCTCAGCTTCTCATAATCATGCCGCGTGCCCGGATTCCCTGCGAGCTTGTAGCCGTCAAACACGACCAGCATGTCCACTTTTTTATACCCCTGATAGTTCTGCAGCACATCCAGCAGCGCCTCCCGCGCGCTGTCAAGATTGTCCTTCGCCAACGCCGCGAATTCTTCCCACGCGAACAGCACATTATAGCCATCGATCACATAAAGCGGGCGCGCCGGCGCGATGTTGACCCTCTCGCTGTCCGAACCGATTTTTGCGGCAGTTTTCCATTTTGGCTGAGGGAAATTTTCTCCGGCAGGCGGCCTGCGAGTGCCCCTGCTTTGACTCTCTCGGTGCAGTGCCTCATCCCGCTTGCTCCTGCCGTAAGTTCTTAAAAAAATATCTTCCAGCTCCTTTGCCGATGCAGCACTGGCCTGACTGCTGTGCCTACTGTCTGCACCGCCCAGCTGCGCGGCCTTGCCCGCAGTGTCTGTGTCCGCGCCGAACACATCATCGTCTAATTGCGATTCTCCATCTTCCCCGCCATAAAAGCGCCGCTCCGCGGCAGCCAGCACGCGGCTGCCGTCCAGATGCGCTGCTGCGTCCACCTCGTCCCAGTTCACGTAGACTGCCGCGCCATGATCGCAAAAGACCGAGCCTGTCGGATTTTCAAGGTCCTGCTCCGGCAGATATCCTGCCTCAGCCACGACTTCCTCCTGATTATGGCATGGCTGATAACCCGCCGGCATCGTGCTCATGCTGCCTTGCCCTCTCGTATATGTAAGAAGGTCCTTCGGGTAATCCTTCAGACACGCCACCGGTCCCAAACCTGTGAGCACCGTCGTCTCTCCGTCACTTTCACTGACCGCGGCCTGCGCCCCAAAGCGCTCCAGATCCGTCAGCGCCCTTCCGGTATTTTCTGTCGGCAGCTCTATCCGAAAACGCGCGACAGGCTCCAGCAAAATATTCTCTGCCTTGCGCAGCCCCTGCCGGATCGCCCGATAAGTCGCCTGACGGAAATCCCCGCCCTCGGTGTGTTTCAAATGTGCCTTGCCTGCCGCGATGGAAATCCGCATATCCGTAATCTCCGCGCCGAGCAGAACGCCGCGATGCGCCTTTTCGGCGAGATGCGTCAAAATCAATCTCTGCCAGTTACGATCCAACGCATCCTCACTAACCAAAGAGCCAAAGACCAGTCCGCTGCCCCGCGGCAGCGGCTCCAGCAAAAGCTGCACCTCCGCGTAATGCCGCAGCGGTTCATAATGTCCGATGCCAAGCACCGGCGCCGCGATCGTTTCCTTATATAAAATGCTTCCGCTCCCAAACGTGACCTGCATACCGAAACGGCGCGCGATCAAGTCTCGGAGAATCTCCAGCTCCAGTTCTCCCATCACCTGCACATGAATTTCTCCGTTTTCGGCATGCATCGCCAAATGCAGACTCGGTTCCTCCTCTCCAAGCTCCCGCAGCTCGCGCATCGCCTGTGTTGGGTCTTTCCCCTCCGGTAAAATCAGCTGATATGTCAGCGGCGGTTCCAAAAGCGGCAGCGTGCTTCCCTGTTCGATCCCCAAACCCTGTCCCGCGTATGTCTCTGTCGGTCCGAGCACCGCACAAATTTCTCCGGCTGCGGCCTCTTGCGTCAGCTCGAATTTTTCTCCATGATAGAGACGAAGCTGCTCCGCTTTTTGTCCGTTTACCAGTTCCATCTTGTTTTTCAGCGTGCCGCTCGTTACCTTCAGGTGGGTCAGACGGTTGCCTTTTTTATCACGGCTGATTTTAAATACCCGCGCGCCAAACGGCGCTTTTGAGGCGTTTTTGTCATCCATACCCGGCTTTGGCCGCGCGTCCATGTCCGTACCGAAGCCGTCCGTATACCGCTCCAGCAAATCTAAAAATTCCCGCACGCCCTCACCTTTGAGAGCGGAGCCGAAACAAACCGGAAACAGCTGCCTGGCGCGAATTGCCGCGCGAAGCTCCGCGGACGCAAAGGGTTTTTCCTCGAGAAAAGCCTCCAGCAGGGCTTCGTTGGCACCGCCAATTTCCTCTCGTGTCTCAAGCTCCGCAAGTCTCCCGAAGTCCGCGAACACGCCGCCGGAAGCGGTCGCAGAGATTGCACCGAGCGTCTTTCGGATTCCGGCAAGCAGCGCGCCGCGATCCGTTTCCGGTCGGTCCATTTTGTTGACAAAGATCCAGGTCGGCACATCGTAGGCTTCAAGTAAGCGCCACAAGGTCTGCGTGTGGCTCTGCACGCCATCGGTACCGCTGATCACCAAAATCGCGTAGTCCAGCACCTGCAGCACACGCTCCGCCTCACTGCTAAAATCCCCGTGCCCCGGTGTATCCAGCAGTACTGCCTGCTTTTCGCCCAACGCGAAGCGCGCCTCCTTGGCGAAGACCGTAATCCCACGATTGCGCTCAATCTCGTCATGATCCAAAAAGGCGTTCTTGTGATCCACTCTGCCCTGTGTCCGCGTCACACCGGTCAGATATAAAATACTCTCTGATAATGTCGTCTTTCCTGCATCGACATGCGCCAAAATGCCGATCGTCAGCTTATCAACCTTCATGCTGCTGTCTGTCCCTCCCTATAGATCGGTTTGTCCTCTGCCTTCATTCTATCACAGCCGGTGAGGCATTTCAATCATTGCCGGCGCTGATCCGCTTCGGATCGCGGCTTTCCTCGCTGATACGCATTCTGTTCGCAAAAAAGAACCGGAGCAGCAGCGTGAAGCCTTCGACTTGATCCGATTCCTTTTTCATGCCATATTCTTGCGGAAGATATCCTGCCTTTCTGCATAGTTCCGTATCAAATGCAGAACATCAGCGCAAACACGCCGCCGGTGATCACCATCCACATGACGAAATTCAGTGCCACCAGCTTGCCTGCCGGTTTTTGCAGCACATCATCCTCCTCCAGCCCGCGCGGTGCGCCCTGCGCTTTACAAATCAACTGATTCGCCTTTTGCGTGACAGCGGCGGCCCATTGTCCCACAAGGCTGAAGCCTGCTTCACAAGCGGAGGAAATTGCCGCGACCGTCACGTTGAGCGGTTTCCGATAAAGCCAATCCGCGTCGAGCGTGATTCCCTCATGCGGCGCCATGCGCGGAAGACACATGACGAAAGCGATCGCTGCCGATGCGAATAGTTCCAAATACTGCGTGATATGATCGACCGTATACGGGTGTCCATCTGAGAGAAACGGCGTCACACCCTGCATGATCTGCGGGAACACACCGGTCACCACGCAGCCTGCCGCACCCAGCAGCATCGCAAGGCGCATATTGCGCAGCACAAGCTCCGGACGGACGGTCAGCGCGCCTGCGATCGCTTCGGCAAGGCACCTCTGCGTATGCGCTGCCTCTGTCATATGGGCAGCTCCCGCTGGATGCGGTTTTGCGAAGAACACAAAATAATTGACCTTCAGCCCCACAGAAAGCAGCGTGCCGACACTGGCGATCAGCATCAGAATCTCTGTCAGCGGTCTGCCGCTCTCTGCGATCGCGTTCATAATCAAACCCTTGCTGACAAAGCCGCTGAAAAGCGGAAATCCGCAAATCGCAAGGGAAGCGATCCCCATGCAGACTGCCGTCACCGGCAGTTTGCGAGCCAGCCCGCCCATCTCCGTAATCTTACGTTTGCCGGTTGCCGCCAGAATCACGCCTGCGCACATAAAGAGCGTTCCTTTGTAGAGTATGTTGCCGAACACATGCGCGACAGCACCGTCCACGCCAAGCTCCGTCCCCAGTGCCAGACTGACAACCATATAGCCGAGCTGGCTGATAATGTGGTATGAAAGCAGTCTGCGCAGATCGTTTTCCAGGAGGGCCATCAGCGCGCCGAACAGCGCCATGAATACGCCGAAATACAGCAAAAGCTCCGCGCCCGCAAACAAACGGATCAAAGTATAAATGCCGACCTTCGTCGTATACGTCCCTAAATAGACTGTGCCGCCGAGCGTTGACTCCGGATACGCATCCGGCATCCATGCGTGCAGCGGCGGGATTGCTGCATTGACAGCTGTTCCGGCGAGCATCAGCCAATATGCAGCGTCCTCCCTGCCCGTCAGACAGGTGACATCGAAACTGCCGCCGCTGACCTTCAGCACGATTCCCACCAGCAGGAGATTGCCGCCCAGCATATGCATGAGCAGATAACGAAAGCCCGCCTTCGACGCAGCTTCCGTACGCGATGATATGACGACCAGCCAGGAGGCGATCGCCATGACCTCCCAAAAGAGAATCATCGTGATCCAGTCGCCTGCCAGCACAACCCCCATCGCACTGCCCGCATAAGCCGTCTCCGCAGCAGCCTCAAACTTGTTTTTCGTATGGCAGGCAAACAGACCCGCCAGCACCGCACCGATCGCAAAAATCAGCACAAACGCCCAAGACAGGCGATCGACCGCTAGAAACTGCATACGAAGCTGCGGCAGCAATTGCAAAAACATCCCGTCGCCCTCGCGCAAGGTAAACACCGCCACGAAAGCGCAGAGCGCCGCAGCCGACATGACCGCTTTGATCCACTTGTCCGGCAGTACCAGCAGCAACAAGGATCCCGAGAGCAGCATCAATCCCGGATGCAAAAGATTACTCATGCCTGCCACCTGCTTTCTGCTTCAAAGTCTTTCCGCGGCGCTTTGCCGCAGGCGAGGACGCCGCCGTTTTTGCTTCCACATTGCCCGCCGCCTGCTCCGCATAATAGTTCTCCGGTCTGCGCAGCAGCTTATTCATGAAACCTTTGCCGAGCAGGATCAAAAGCCACGCGCCGCCAAATCCAATCAAAATATCCGCGCCCGGCACAACGTTCCAAAGCCTGTGGTGATGGGGGTGTGCGAACAAAATCTCCGTCAGAAGCGCAAGTGCAAGCACGCTGCCCAGCAGCAAATAAACCTTCTTTTTTACACTTTTATCCCGCAAATCCGCCACCTCCTCCTGTCACCGCGGCTGCCGCCATTTGCGCCAACGCGTATAAACGTGGTCCTGCGTTCGGCACACAGCCGAGCAGCACTGCAGCAATCGTCGTCAGCACCAGTGGAAGGCGCATCGCGGGCGCCGCGTCCCCTCGCGCCGGATCAGCATATCCATGTGTGTCAAGGGATGGCCGCGGCGAACTGCCGCCCGCGCCTTCTCCTCCATCGAATACGATCCGCGCGACCGGCATGAGATAGCTTAAGGCGAGCAGCGCCGCAGCCACCAAAACCACCGCAAAAAACGGCTGCCCCATTGCCAGAATACCGCGAATCAGATTGAATTTGCTCACAAAACCTGCCATCAGCGGCAATCCGGCGATTCCCAAAGACGCGATGGTAAAGCACGTCATCGTAACAGGCATCCGCTTTGCCAGCCCACGCATAGTGCTGATTTCCGACAGGCCCGTTGTTACAAAAATCGCGCCCGCGCACATAAAGAGCGTAATCTTCAAAAACGCGTGCGCCACCATATGAAAGATTGCGCCCGCAATGCTTGCCTGCGCACAGACCGCGATTCCCATGACGATGTAAGAAAGCTGTCCCACCGTCGAAAACGCCAGCCTTGCCTTCAGATTATCTTTTTTGAGCGCGATAAGCGATGATACGATGATCGTAAAGGCTGCCGCCCAGACCAAAATCTTTGCACCGCCGCAGGCAATCGAAAGCTGCGGTCCAAACACATAGCAGACCACGCGAAGCACACAGAACGCGCCCGCCTTGACAACCGCTACCGCGTGCAATAACGCGCTGACCGGTGTCGGCGCTACCATCGCGGACGGCAGCCAGCCATGCAGCGGCATGACGCCCGCCTTAACCGCGCCGCCGACGATCATCATCAAAAATAACAGGCAAAGAACAGCGTCGGACGGCAGCACAGCAACCGCTTTTTTTGCTAAAAATCCACCCGCCTCGAATTCTCCGCTTCCGCAGAGCAGATAAATCGCGCAGATTGCCGCGAAAAAGAGCTGACCGCTGATCAGCGTATACGCAAGATATTTCCTGCCGGAGCTTTTCGCCGTCGCGTCACGACCATGCGCTACCAGTGGATAGGTCGCGATTGTCAGCATTTCGTAAAAAATGAAAAAAGTCATCAAATTCGCCGCCAGCGCGATTCCAAGGGCTGAACCGACGCAGACCGCGAAGGCCGCGAAATAGCCGGTCTGATTTTTTTCGTGGTGGCCGCGCATGTACCCGATGGAATAAACGGATGTCAAAATCCACAAGAAGCTCGCGATGCAGGCGAACACCATGCCGGCCGCGTCGGTGCGGAAGCCCAGCTTGATTCCCTCGGCAATCTGCCATAGGCGCGCCTCATAAACGTGTCCCGCCGCAACAGCCGGAGCCATCGAAAAAATCAGTCCCGCCGCGCAAATGGCCGCGATGACGGTAATCGCCTCGCGCAGATTGCGGTGTATTCGGTTGCCAAAGAGCAGGATCAATGCCGCCGCCATAAGGCAGACAGCGACCGCCGCTGCCGGTCTCAAACTTTCTATCACGCGCGCATCACCTCCGTCAGTGTCATCGAGAAAATATCGCTTACTATGTATGTATGGAACAAGCCCAGTCCGAGGATGACCATACCGGATACCAGAATCGGTGCCAGCATCTGCCATGGCAGCTCCCGCTTTGGATAACGATCTCGCAGTTCTTTTTTAGGGTCCATATACAAATGCTCGAGCAGCCGGAAAAAGTAAATCGCGCTCAGCAGGCTGCTGAGGATCAAGGCCGCCACAAAGAGATACTGCCCTTTTTGAATTGCCCCGAGCGCGAGATACCACTTGCTGAAAAATCCCGCGAACGGCGGCAGTCCGATCATCGACAGCGCGCAGATCGTTATGGTCCCTCCGGTCACCGGCATTTCGCGGTACACCTGCCCCATCGCCGGAGTATTATGGATACCGAATTTGTATTTCAACGCGCCGGAGGTATAGAAGAGTCCGGACTTCATGAAAGCATGACTGACAATGTGCAGAAGCGCGCCGGCCAAACCATAATCATTGCCGAGCGCGATGCCCATGGCAATATAGCCGACTTGCCCAATGCTGGAATATGCGAGAATTTTATTGTAGACATCATAGCGCAGAGCCTTAAGCGAACCGTACAACACGCCGCAAACCGCGAGCACGCTGAGAAACAGCAAAAAATACTCCATTGCCTCGCCCTCTCCCTTAAAAACGCCATAGAAGAAGCGAATCATCGCGTAAGCAGGAATCTTGATCATGATTCCTGCGATCATCGGATCCGCGCCCTCGTGCGCGTAGGAATGCGCCGCCGGCTGCCATCCATGGAAGGGAAACAGCGCCATCTTGATGCCAAAACCAACAATCATGCAGCCCATTGCCAGAATCACCAGCGGACTGTCCATCCTGCCGGAAAGCCGCAGGGCCAGATCTGTCATATTCAGCGTGCCGGTGGCCGCGTATAAAAATCCGACCCCCAAAAGATACATCGATGCGCCGATGGTTCCGGTCAGAAGATAACGAAAAGCCGCGATCGGTCCTTTCCCCTCGCCTGCCGCGATCAATCCATAACCCGCAAGCGCTGTAATTTCCATAAACACATAGAGGTTAAAGGCGTCACCTGTCGAAGCCATCCCCAAAAGACCGATTGCCAAAAAAGAAAGCGTACTGTAATAAACGCTCACGCGAAGCTGCGGTCGCGCCGCGCTGTCCTCAAACGGGCTGCTGTAAAGCGCCGTCAGAAAGGAGATCCCCGCTACCAGCAGAATGATCGGCGCATTCATGCCGTCAATGACAAACTCAATGCCGTACGGCGGCTGCCATCCTCCAAGCCTGTAATGCATCGCAGCTCCGCTTCGCGCGACCTGTGCGAGCTGCGTCGCCGCGCAGATCGCAGAAAGCAGCAATGCGAGAATCGCTGCTCTTTTTCCCACATTCCTGGCGAGTTTATCAAGAAGCGGACAGAGCAGCGCGCCGCAAAGCGGGAACAAAATCACAAGAACCGGAATATGCTTCATCGCCTTCCTCGCTTTCCTGTGATTTCCTCTTCCTCAATCGTTCCATAGATTTCCTTAATTTTCATCAGAAGTGCCAGCCCGACGCCGGTGGTCCCCAAGCTGACGACGATTGCGGTCAGCATCAGCGCGTGCGGCAGCGGGTTGATATAGGAATCCGAGCCAAAGACATCCTCAAGCAGAACCGGCAGTGTCGCCTGATCCTTCTGCCCAAAGGTCAAAAAGAAAAAAATGATCGCAACCTGCATGATGTTCATGCAGATCAGCTTTTTCATATAGTTGCCGCAGGAGATCATGCCGTACACCCCGACCGCCATTAAAATCAGCGCCAGCATATAAATACCGCGGTCCGCGAGAAAAAATTCCAATCGTTCAATCATCGAATCTTGTCCTTTCCAATACAATTTCCAAAATCTGAATGATGACTGCCATGACGCAAACCGTCACACCTATCTCTACCATCAAAATGCCGAAGCCATGCAGCTCCGCTTCCTTTGTCGGCAGCGGCAGAGCGCCGTATTCCAAGAAGCTGCCTCCGCCGATCATGCACAGCGCACCTGTCAGCGCGAAAAAAAAGGTGCCCAATCCACCCAAGAGCAGCGTTGCCTCTGTCCGCAGCCGCGGCAGATACATACTCCGCCCCGGAGAAATCCTGTCGAGCAGATACGCGCATGCCAGCAGCGCGCCCGCCTGAAAGCCTCCTCCCAGGCTGACTTCTCCATGCAGCAGCACGTAAACCGCGTAAATCACCAACACCGGAATCACCGCGCGGAAGGCAAGGTCAAAGGCCGACTTTCTTTCCTGACGCAGATTCTTTCGCTCGGCCGCCGCGGATACCTCATTTTTCCCTTCCTTGCCCTCCAGCAGGGTCAAACACACCACAACGCCTGACAAAAACAGCACACAGGTCTCAAACAAGGTATCAAAACCGCGGTAATCCGCCAACACCGCGGTTACCAGATTCGGTGAAGCCGTTTCGCGCGCCGCGTGATCGATATAGTAGTCCGATACCGTTCCGTTTGCCGGCGTGTCGAGCGCGCCGATTGTTGGCAGCACCCTGCCGATCTCCAGCGAAATACCTGCTGTCAGTATCATCACCAGAAGCACCCCCAGCAGGTGTTTTTTATCGATCTTCTTCATCTGTCCCTCGCTTTTTTCGTATGGATTTGATAACTATCACAAAGTAAACGGTCGAAACCGTCCCGATCACCGCCTCGGTAAAGGCGACGTCCGCTGCACCGACGATCGTATATAAGAGCATCGCCGCGAAACTGAACGCGCAGTAAGTGATCACAGAGGACATCAGCCTCCGGTCCACGATGATGACCGCGCTGATACCGATCAATAGCACCAGCAGCGCTGCTTCCGCAATCAATACAGACATGCTACTCCTCCTTTTTTTCGTTTCTCACTTCCGTCCGGGGTCTTTTTTTAAGAAAATCTTCCTGCACGTTTTTTTCGACAAAATTTTCTCTATGGAAGGCAGCCTTGGCAATCGCGTGTGTGCCGACCGGTCCGGTCAAAAACAGCATCAACCCGATAAAGACAATTTTGAACCCTGTCAGAGAAAAGCCTTCATAAATCAACAATCCGCTGCAGCACAGCAAAATGCCCGCGCCACTGCCGACCCCTGCGATCTGCAGATAGGACAAAAAGTCCTTTTGTCTTATGGTGCCTATGACAGAGACCGTCGCGAAGAACAGGCCGAGAGATACAAAAAGAACGGTTAAAATTTCTCTGATTCCCATGGTCATTTCTCCTTTCCTTCCAGATAACGAGCTACGATCAAGGAACTGATAAATCCGAGGACAGCATAAGAAAGCGCAATATCCACATACATCTCCGCCCTGCCGTCGATGAAGCCGAGCAGCAAAAGCAGCAGCACGATATTGGTTCCGGCTACCAGAATGACAATAAATTTTTCTGAGATTTTTTTTACTTTCAAAAGACGTGTTAAAAGAAGAATACTAATCAGAAGAAGCACTGCCGCAGAGGTTAAAAAAAATTTATCCATGCGCGGTGCCTCCTTTCGGACGTGCTTGTTTCAAAAGCGACTGCGCGCCGTTCTCCGCGCGCGCGATCAAGGTACGTTCCGGCAAAGGCACGAACGAGCAGCTTTCCCCATAGAGCCTTGCGACCTTTTGCTGCATCTCGCCGTTCAAAAGCTGTGCCGCGCAGGCTTCCGTCATCGCATGCACAGCAAAAACACCGTCCTCACTGACCGAAAGTGTAATCGTTCCGGGTGTCAGCGTGATGGAATTCGCGAGCAGCGCCGTCGCGACCGGATTTTCAAAATCCATCGCGAAGTACACGACCCGCGGCGTGTAATCGAGTCTGCCGCGCAGCACCAGCGCTGTCGCGGAAAGGCTGGACTTCATGATTTCCCAAACCAGCCACATACCATACCCTAAGATTTGCCAAAGACTGCCCTTGAGTAAATAAATCGGCTCTCCGGTTCTTTTATTCTCTACGGTCAGCAGCGGCAGGAACAGATAGGCTGTCCCGAGCGCTGTCAACAGTCCTGCCGCCAGAAACTTCACTTCGAATTTTCCGGACAGCAGAATCCAAATACCGAACAATACCACAAACAGCTTAAAAAAATAGAT
Source organism: uncultured Eubacteriales bacterium (assembly GCA_900551415.1). Lineage (GTDB taxonomy): Bacteria > Bacillota > Clostridia > Peptostreptococcales > Anaerovoracaceae > CAG-238. The sequence goes on along the minus strand of URWB01000023.1, from coordinate 3,541 downwards.
CAAGGCTGCACCATTGATCCTTGAGTTACCTGCGTGAACTTTCATCATAACTAGCGTCCTTCTCCTGCGATACTTCAACTGTTTACATCCTTTATGCGATCGACGTCAGCTTTCGTCGATTCTAAAATAATTATAAAAGAAAGGTTTTCTTTTTGTCAAGCGTTTTCTTAACGTTTCCTTAGCATGTATGCAGTATTTCGCGATTTCACGTACTACCTCATAAAAAAACGCCGTCAGCGCGAAAGCGCGCTGCAAAACAAAAACGAGCAAACGCGGGCCTTTGCATCAGCTTCGCTTCGCTCGTTTTTCTTTTTTATGATGCAGGAAATATCGCCGGGCAATATTTCCGTAATATCGACAAAAGCACCTTACGGGGCATCTGCCATGCATGACAGGCATGTGCGCAAAGGAAGCTGTGATTCCGTTTTGCACACTTTTGTCCTAAAGATATCTCACGCAAATATAGACCAAACACAAGGCGATTACAAGAACTGTTGCCGGGGCCAGCTGCTTGCAATAAGTCTTCCACGAAATCGGATGACCTTCCTTCGCCGCGATCGAAACGCCGACAACATTCGCAGAAGCACCGATCGGAGTCGCGCTGCCGCCGATATCGGTTCCCAGTGCCAACGCCCACGCCAGCGTCGGCAGGGCAACTCCTTGCGTCTCCGCCAAGGCGCGAATGACCGGTATCATGGTTGCCGCGAACGGAATATTATCGACAAACGCGCTCGCGAACGCGGAAACGACCAGAATAATGCCGACCGCTACATAGACATCGCCCTTGCTGATCTCCGCGATCAGCTTCGCGATCATACCGAGCACGCCGGTCTCCTCCAGTCCGCCAACCACCACGAACAGACCCATAAAGAAAAGCAAGGTTTTGTAGTCCACTTTTTTTAGAATGCCGAGCGCGCCGCGTCCGCAAGCCAACAAGGTCGTGATGGCCGCGAAGCCTCCGATGAAAGCGACCGTCAGTCCGGTCTGCGCGTGCGTAATCAACAGAACTACCGTACAGAAAAAGATTGTCACGCTGACGCCGAAGGCACGCTTGCTTGTAATTGCGGCTCTCGGGTCAAGTTTTTCTCCCAGCCGTTCATAATCAACGGTTTTACTCGAAACCTTCTTATGCAGGAGCAGCGAAAAATAGACAACCACAACCAGCAGGCAAATACCCGCGATTACGCCGGTATTCTGAATAAAATCCGTAAAGGTATAGCCCAGCGAAGTGCCGATGATGACATTCGGCGGATCGCCGCACATGGTTGCGGAGCCGCCCAGGTTCGCGCAGAAAATCTCTGACAGAATCACCGGTACCGGATCAAAGCCCAGCATTCTTCCGAGCTCGGCTGTAATCGCAGCCAGAAACAGAATGACCGTAATGCTGTCGATGAACATTGACAAAAATGCCGACAGGAACATAAAGGCGACGAAAATCCGCATCGCGCGGTAATGCGCCCACTTGGCGATTTCCATGCAGAGCCACTTAAAGAATCCTGACTCCGCCATGCCTTCCACCATGACCATCATGCCCGCGATAAAAAGAATCGTTGCCCAGTTGATGCCCGTAGACGCGCTCTCGGAGGAACCAACGTGATACCAAAATTTTAGTGTAAAAATCTCCGCGAAATTCAAAGTGTTCCACGCGGCGCCGAAATCACGCATGGCAACGCCAAAAACCAGAACTAGAGTCAAAAGTCCGCTGGCTAACGTAATATAGTGTCGTTCAAACTTTTCTGTCACGATTAAAATGAACATCGCGACGAAAATGATAATTGCTAAAAAAGCTGCCATAATAACCTCCGACGACGTTAAACATCAGCTTTTATCTTAACATTCTCTTTGCAGCAGGTCAAGTTTCTTGACACTTTTTTTGCGGTTTTTTAACATTTTTTTAGTTCTTTGTTTTTTTCTCGATTTTCGTGCCGTTTTTATTTTTTTCGTGCTTTGTGAAGCCCCAGCTTTCCTTAGCAGTCCCCTTCGCGGCCTCCTGTCCCTGCCCGCGAATTTTTACATGCAAAGGAAAAAATGTGCAAAAACGGAATCGCAGCTTTCTTTACACACATACCTGTCATGCATAGCAGGCGCTTCGCAAAGTGCTTTTGTCGATATTCCGGAAATATCGCGATTGATATTTCCCTGCATACTAAAAAGCCCGACTTGCGCCGGGCTTTTTTTGTGTTTTTGGTTCGCTTCGCGATTCTTATTTCAGAACTACAGTTGCGCCAACTTCTTCTAACTGAGCTTTGATTGCTTCTGCTTCAGCCTTTTCGATACCTTCCTTGAGGTTGGTCGGAGCGCCGTCTACAGCTTCCTTCGCTTCCTTCAGGCCAAGACCTGTGATTTCTCTTACAGCCTTGATAACCTTAATCTTTTCTGCGCCTGCTGCTTCCAGAACAACGGTGAATTCAGTCTGTTCTTCAGCTGCTGCTGCACCACCTGCCGCACCTACAACTGCAACCGGAGCTGCTGCGGATACGCCAAATTCTTCTTCGCAAGCTTTTACTAATTCATTTAACTCTAAAACGGTCATCGCTTTGATAGCTTCGATAATTTGCTCTTTATTCATTTTATTTCTCCTTTACAAATTTTCTCATCACATGAGATTGTGTTTTATCTTCTTTTTTACGCCACGGCGCTTAGGCCGCCTGCCGCGTTATTCTGCTTTCGCGTCTGCGATAGCCTGGAATGTTCTGACTGCCTTGCTGACCGGGGACTGGATGCTGCCCAGGAATTTTGCAAGCAGAACATCTCTGGACGGAATATCCGCGATGGTTTGGATACCATCTTTGTCGAAGAAGTTGCCTTCTACCACACCTGCTTTGAATTCCATCTTCTTGAAGTCTTTGATCACTTCGTTCAGGACTCTTGCCGGAGCTGTCGCGTCGTCCTTGCTGATCGCAAGCGCGCTCGGTCCGTCGAGAACTTCCGCAAGACCTTCAAATTCGGTGCCCGCGATCGCTCTCTTCACAAGGGTGTTCTTATATACGGTGTAGTCTACGTTTGCTTCACGCAGCTTTTTTCTCATCGCGTCTGCCTGTGCGACGGTAATGCCCATGTAGTCGATGACAACTGCAGACTGTGCGCCGTCTAATTTTTCTTTAATTTCGTCAATGATGACTTGTTTTGCCTTTTGAGCTTCTACTGACATAGTCAATTCTCCTTTCTTGCCTGTCCGCGCGGGACAAGCAGAGTATGGTACTCCATAAAAAAACCTTGCTCTCCTTACGGATTTCTCCATAGACAGGGCAAGGTCGATCTTTATCTTGTACCTCGGCGGGAAATTAAGCTTACGCACCCGCTGTCTACGGTTTTATTTCATTGTTATGATTTCTGATTCAGATTTTGCGGAGCAAAATCGCTGACATTCTTTCCTTTCGACAACGTCGAAAAGACGATCGAAAGAAGCGACTCAGATTTTGCGGAGCAAAATCGCTGACATTCTTTCCTTTCGACAACGTCGAAAAGACGATCGAAAGAAGCGACTCAGATTTTGCGGAGCAAAATCGCTGACATTCTTTCCTTTCGACAACGTCGAAAA
>URWB01000022.1 GCA_900551415.1 uncultured Eubacteriales bacterium | reverse complement strand
GCAAGCACGGGTGTAAAACATCGGAATATCTGTTGTAATCTTGTCAAGATCGTGTCTGTTTGGATATCTTGTGTCTTCCCACTCGTTGGTATTCCAACCTCTTCCCTGCAGCCATGTAAGTCCCGGATGTTTCTCAAGAAATTCTCTGCCAAGTCTGATCAGATCATCCATGCATGCGGCACTGTACAGATTTACCTTTTCCAGGCTGTATCCGTAACTCAGGAGATGACAGTGGCTGTCGTTAAATCCCGGCAGCATCATTTTTCCTTCCAGGTCGATAAGCTCGGTGTGTTCGCTTTTTAGAGGCAGTATTTCCTCGTTTGAACCTACTCTGATAATAATTCCGTCTTTAACCGCAACAGCTTCTGCTGTCGGTTCAGATGTATCCATCGTGTAAATACATCCGTTAAAAAAAATAGTATCCACGTGTTCCTCCTCTTTTAAGGTTGTGTATTTTCTGACAATATATTATAATACAATATACTTTATGTCAATATCTTTTCTATAATTATTTTATCTGATTTTATTGACTTACGTTCCATACGTAATATAAAATAAGAGGGCGATATGAATAAGCATCGCGATCTGATTATACTTTTTAGGAGATATGGAAAATGTTAAAAATAAAGTCATCCAGTGAGCAGATATATGATTATATTGTTCACGAAATTGAAATCGGTAATTATGAATCAGGTAAGAGACTCTCAGAGTCAGAGCTCATGGAAATCTTCGGAATCAGCAGAACGCCGATCAGAGAAGCCTTGATCAGGCTTGTTGCTGACGGAATCGTCGACAACAACAGCAGAAAAGGGTTTTTTGTAAAACATCTGGACAGGAAGGATGTATGGGAAAACTATTTCATTATCGCATGCCTCGATTCCTATGCTGCGGTTCTTGCATTGGATATCATTACAGATGATGATATTGAAAAGATGGAGACAATTCTCCTCGGCATGGAGCTAGCCATAAATAGAAAGAATTACGAGCTGTATCATAACGAGCAGTTGGAGTTCCACAATGTATACCTGAGCAAATGCGGAAACAACAACCTTGTTGAACTGATTCTCTCCCTTCAGCAAAAATATGTCCGCACTTCGTGGTTCAGTCAGAAAGAAGTAGATAAGTTCCAGTGGCTTGCGCATGTAAACGAAGATCATAAACAGCTTCTCGAATGCTTCAAGAACAAAGACAAAGACAAACTCGTAGAAACAGTGTTTGCACACTGGGTTTCAAACAAAAAAAGACCAGAGGAATATTTGAAGGAAGAAGAAAAACAAAAAAAATAAAGTTTCTCTGCATGTAGCTGTGTGGGCAGGGAAAAACGGACGCAAGCAAAAAGGGACTAACTTGCAGCCCCTTTACTTTGATCAAAATGCATGTATCACGTGCATGTTTATATGCGTCTTCCGATATCGTTCCGCGCGACAGTTTTGCGCTGATGGGTCTGATTGCTGTGCTGCCACGCGGACAAGACCTGTTTTGACGATAAGCGCCGGGCACTGCCGCACGACGAGCGTGCCCGGCGCCTGGCGTCTAGCGCAGGACAGCGCCCGGGTTGCGGTCAAAATAGATGCTCTTATTTGTCGTGCTGAGCGGGATCGCGTAGCAGATTTTCACATTGCCGCCGAGCAGTCCGAGTTTCATCGCGGCCCTGCCCGCGGAGTACATCACGCGGTTATCGATCCGATGATCCGCGGCAACACAGACCGCAGAGCCAACGGCGATACCAAGGTCTGAAACATTAAAAACACAGGGACTTCCGTGCTTCTTTGTTTCGCCGCAGTTTGCGAAACCGCACATACTGCAGTGATTCAGTCCCATATAGGTGTCAGTACAGCCGATCAGCAAGACACAGGTGCTGTTGTCAACGTTTCCGGCATCCCGCACCATGAAGGCTTCTTCATACTTTGTGCCGAGCTCGGTCAGCTTGTCTCTTAATTGATCCTTTGTTTCTCCGGATACGATCGCGGTCACAATCGTATCTCTGCCGCTCCCCTTCGGAGCTGTTTTCGCGGCGGCGGCCATCAGATCGGCAACCGCAAAAATCGCATCGCGCTCCGCGCTTTGCATGGTCTTTAACATGATTCTAAGATATCCTTTCTATGTGTTTACAGATGTATTCCCAAATATCTCACAAAAGCCTTGCCTGGCGGCACAGCTTTCGCTGCGGCAAGAACCTCGGCAGGGACGCCACGCGTCCTGTCTGTTCTCGCCGGATAAGAACATGATAGCACAAAGAGAACAGAGAAACAAGAGCATCGCGCGCAAGAAAGGAAGGTGCATGAAAAAAGGGAGGAGGAAGGATTTTTTCGTGAAAACCAAAAGCTTTTTGCCGCGCCGCTTGAATCAACCGCAGAATTATTGTATGATATTTTCACACAGCGAAAATCAAGGAGGCGGCAAAGCGCCTCCGCACAGACAGCGTGAACAGAAGGAGTTTAAGGATATGAAAAAAGAACCGATCTTGGTGATCATGGCGGCGGGCATGGGCAGCCGCTTCGGAGGATTGAAGCAAATGGAACCGATCAGCGACAAAGGAGAGATTATTTTGGACTTTTCGCTCTATGACGCGGTCATGGCGGGGTTCCGTAAAGCTATTTTTGTCATCAAAAAAGAAAATGAAGACGATTTCCGCGCGCTGATCGACGAAAAAGCAGGAAAGTACATTGATGTCGCTTACGCGTATCAGGAACTGACGGATCTGCCGCAGGGCTACACAGTGCCGGAAGGGCGCGTGAAACCGTGGGGAACGGCACATGCGGTACTGGCGGCGAGGAAGCTCGCGGATGGTCCGATTGCGGTCATCAACGCGGACGATTATTACGGACCTGGGGCATTTCAGACGATGTATGAATTTTTGGCAAAGGCTGAGGAACAGACAGAGACCGCGGCCAATGCGCAGCGTGAGGCGGCAGCGGCACAGACGAGGCAGGCGCAGCCTGCGCAGCAGCATTACTGTATGGTCGGCTACGAAATTGAGAACACTCTGACCGAGAACGGGTTTGTTTCCCGCGGCGTGTGCGAGACCGACGCAAGCGGTATGCTGACCGGAATCACAGAGCGGACGAAGATCCGGTGGCAGGGAGAAAAGATTGTCTATACGGACGATGACGGCGCGGTGCTGGGCGAAATCCCACGCGGACAGATCGTTTCCATGAATTTTTGGGGCTTTCCGGCATCCATGCTGCGGGAGATGGAGGCAGGCTTTCCTGCCGTGCTCGACAAGATCCTCGCGGAAAATCCGCTCAAAGGAGAATATTTCCTGCCCGGCGTGGTGGATCGCTTGCTTCACGAGGGCAAGGCCGATGTCAAGGTACTGCGTTCGCGCGACCGGTGGTACGGCGTGACATATAAAGAGGACAAAGAGAGCGTTGTCAATGCGCTGCAGTCGATGAAGGATAAGGGCGAGTATCCGGATAAACTTTGGAAATAGTCAGAAACGCTAGGACGAATTTGAGGAAATTTAGGTATGAAAACGGACGAAATCGAAAAAACAGAAAAAACCGCAAGCGGCGATTATCTGCGTATGCTGACCTGCTACGTGATTTGGGGATTCCAACCGCTATATTTTCACTTAAAACCGGATATCGACGGCCTGTTTTTGTTGATGAGCCGCATCCTCTGGGGCTGCGTGCTGGTAACGGCAGTCGTATTGCTGCGCGGACGCGGCAGAGAAATTTTAGAGACTTTTCGCGACAAAGAGCTGATGCTGAAGCATCTGATCCCGGGCGCGTTCTTTAATTTTTTGGATCTGGCGCTGTATTTGTTCGCAGTCACGAGCGGACACATTCTGGCGACCAGCCTGGGCTATTATGTCGCACCGCTGGTGGTCTGCGCGCTTGGGGTGGTCGTGTTTCACGAGAAGCTGACGTGGCAGCTTATTGCGGCTGCGGCACTGATTCTGACCGGTGTGCTGCTTTCGGGCAGCGGTTTTGGAGATGCGCCGCTGATTTCGATCGGCTTGATGTTCTGCTTTTCGATTTATGCTGCGTTTATGAAAGGCGTCAAAAAAGATGCGGTCGTCTGCACAGCGGTGCATCTGATGCTCGTCGCGCCGTTCGCCCTGCTGACGATCCTGCTGTTTCGTACCGGACAAAACGGTCTCGCGTCGGTGGATTTCGGCACGCAGATTTTTCTCATGGGTGCAGGGGCGATCATGTCCCTGCCGATCGTGCTGTACGCGAGCTGCGTGAAGCGGGTCCCGATGGTCGTCATGGGACTTTTGCAGTACCTGTCGCCGACCTTCGGCATTGTCTGCAGCATCATCCTGCACGAAAAAATGGGGCGCGGGCAATTCATCACCTTTTGCTTCATCTGGGTGGCACTGCTTCTGTTTACCGTCGTGACGACGTGCCGGGAGCGGCAGGAAAAGCGGGCAGAAACACAGACGGCTGCCGCAGGGGGCAGTAAAATGGGAACACCCTTGAGAAAATAGTGAAACAATAGTGAAATGTGAGACGGCGGAGCCTTTGCAGATTATTGCAGGGGCTCCGCCGCAAGCTTTTGTAACCGTCAAAGTAAGGCAGTAGCTCGCGCAAACGGCACAAGATATCCCCTCCAAAAAAATTTTATACCCCTTTATGACCTCGGTAAAAGGTGATAAAGGGGTATCACACGGATTCACTGCCAATTTCGCTTTAAGACCTCGCTTTTAAGATACAGTGTGCTCTTTTCCGAGGATTTGATCGGATGGAGTTTTCCGCGCTTCGTCAGATCTATAATGTTCTGTCGGGAGCAGCCCAATATCTCCGCTGCTTCCGCCGCGTTGATGAGGCTGTGGGCAGCAAAGTTTCGAAAATCAGCCGCTGTCAAAGGAACGTTTTTGCCAATCCGGTAGAGCATAGCGTCCGAAACAGTCATATTTACGTCCCATGCAACGCCGTATCCGCCCGGCTGCATCTGTACCTGTTGAAAAAAGTCCGGTTTTTTGAGCAGGACTTGAAATGCTCTTGTCTTTTCAAAATGCTTCTGCAAATCGCATTTCTTTACTGTGCCGTCCCGAAAAAACACTAGCAGGCAGTTGTTCTCGAGCGGCAGCACGTCTTCTATTCTCTTAGAGAAGCGCTTTGTAATTTCTGCCGGAAGCTCCTTTTCATCAATGGGAACAAGGTAGTAATCGTCTTGGGCGCATCGGCCCATTGCCAGCATCAGAAGCTTGTACTCGTCGTATTCCTTTAGATGATTGTCGCGCAAAATCTCGCCAATGTTTTGGCGATCGGTCGGCGTGATGCGCTGCTGAACCCAGAGCTTGCTCCAATAAGAATTGACTGTGGTTTCTCCACGCTTCACAAAGGAGTCCAAGAGCAAAGGGGTTTCCCATACATCCGCATTCTCAGGCAGTTCAATGTAGAATCGCTTTGTCTGCTCATAGTATAGAAGGTAGGCCAGATCCTTCTGCGCTTGCGCCGATTCATCTCGAATTGCAAAAATTTTCATATGCGCACCACCTTTTCCAGATCATTTCCCATATCCTGTCCTGAAGCGTCTGAGAGAGGACGCCGTCCAGCCCTTCCATAAGAATCCGCTTGTCACTCTCGTGAAGCGGCATAAGTTTCGGCATTTTATCCTTCGGGATGATGTCAAGGTTAGCCCATGTGGATTTTGAACCGATATAGTTGTTGCAGGGCTTGTCGGCCATTACATCGAACGCTGTCGCCGCAGCATCGTCCGGGCAGCTGCAAAGCAGCGAGAGACCATGGTCAAACAAGGGTGCCAGACGAAGTGTCCTTTTCCGGCTGTTGCGCAGCACCTCAATGTTGGCACCGTGGCGATCTCGATTCAGAATCAAATAGTCCACAATCAGCATCTGATAGATATAGTTTTCCCATCCCATACGAGTGCAAAAAGCCAAGACAGATTCATCCGGCAACGCCTCCAGTTCCTTGTAGACATCCAATGCGATCTTTGATTCGCCCGTTGCCTTGAAATCTTCCGAAGCGCAAAGATAAACCTCATGAATCTTGCCGTCTACCGCAACATCCGCATGAATCAGCTGATAGGATAAATGCGGAATTCCGAGTATGGTCAGCAGCCGGTCAACAATCAACTCGTTCACGCATTCATGCCCGATAACCCCGCACGCTTTATCAAAGTTCGAGAGCTTGTAATAGGTTTTCCTTGCGCCAAGCTCGGAGTATGCTTTCAAAAATGAGCCGGCTGTTCCGGAAGAATTGCGATAGACTGACCACGAGAGATAGGTCAGATCCTGTTTTTCCTTTGTCATTTGCATAAGCACTTCACCTCACTGTCATTGTATATTATCGCTTGTCATACGTCAAGTAGTTTTTGAGGAAAGCGTGTATAAGAAATATCGACAAAAATAGAATAGGATACTAACCGAAGCAAGACACTTTTAAGAAGGAAGCTTTGCCGCGTTACAGTCAATCGCGCAGCTAAAAATAGTAAAACAATAGTGGAATTGAAAGCGGCGGAGCTTTTGCAAGTTGCTGCAATGGCTCCGCCGCGTGTTTGTGTGCGGCTATCGGTCGTCTGATTTAGCTGTTCAGGGCAGTATGCGTGCCGAACTTGTATGCAGCAAGACCGCCCTCCGCTGCACTATAGGAAGAAGGAAAGGACAGCGGCGAACACGAACAATATGATCAGCAAATAATTTACCCAGATATCGCGCAGCCGCCCTTTGATGAGCGGTAGGAAAACCCCCTGCTGCGCGGCGATCGATGCCTTTTGATACCAACGATTATCAGACCAGAGCTGATAGAGCATGAAGCAGCACCAAATGCTCCAAAAGGCAAGGTGCCAATACAGGAGAGCGTTTGAGCCGAGGTAGCCGGTTATCACACTCTTTATGTCCGTAATGATGCAGTACAGTGCGTATAAAATGGTACCTAAAAAGTACGGCCAGCGTTTTTTCATCGCGGCGTAGATCGATTCGGTCTGGACGACGGGGTCGGTTTCGATCGGTACCGGATCCGGCTGCTCGTTGTAATAGACGCGCAGGAAGCCATTGCCGCCCCAGCTCGCGGCAGCGATCCAGCCGTCACGGGCACAGAGTTCGTCTTTTTCTTTTTGCGCGGCAGCCGAGTCCGCGTCGACATCAAAAGTCATTGCGGCATATACCGCGGCAAAATGCAGCTCCTTCGGTTCGATACGACGGTAATTCCAGAAGAACGCGTTTTGCATCTCTTCGATCAGCCAGCCTTTGCGGGCCATGTCCGCCAGCTTCTTCTCGATCCCCTGCTGGTCGTACATGGATACCCCGCCAAATCCGCATTTGGTTTCTTTTTTGTGTTTTCTCATTTCCACTTTCCCTCCTTAGGCTATGACAGAGTGATAAAAAGCATGATAACGATCAGCACCAGCGCCAGCAGCATGACGTAAATGTCAGGAATGCGTTTTGCCATGATCGGAAGAAACTCGCCGCCATCCGCGGCCCTTTTCGCTGCGCGGTGCCAGCGGATGTCTGCCCAGAGCTGATAGAGCGGCCACCAGACGGAGAGCACCGCGAAACAGAGCCACAGCAGGAACAAAGGATCCGTCAGGGTTGGGACAATGCCGCCAGACCAGCGAGGATTCCGCAGATAGGCGCTGAACATGGCGATTGCAGTGCCAAGCGACAGAAACGGATAGTACCACCACCGCAGTTTCATGGCCGCGTAGATGCTTTCGGTCTGGACGAGCGGATCGGTTTCGATCGGTACCGGATCCGGCTGCTCGTTGTAATACACACGGAGCGTTTCCCAGTCCGCGGCCGGGATCCAGCCGTCACGCGCGCAGAGTTCGTTTTTCGTGCTCTGCGCAGCTAAGGAGTCGGCGTCGATGCCGAAATTCTGCGGCGAATAGACTGCCGCAAAATGCAGCTCTTTCGGCTCGATCCTGCGGTAAGTCCAAAGCAGGGCGCCGTGCATTTCTTCGATCATCCAGCCTTTGCGTGCCATTTCCGTCAGCTTTTTTTCAATCCTTTGCTGGTCGTATAGGACGGCATTGGCAAAGCTCCATTTGACCGCACGTTTGCATTCATTGCGGTTTTCACAATCTTTGTGTTTTCTCATTTCCATGGCGTACCTCCTTTGCAGATACGAGCGTAGTCGGCGGCCTGTAGGCTGAGCCTTTGGTATTCCGCATCCAGCATGCGGCGCCCCTTTTCGGTGATCCGGTAGCTGCGCCGCCGCCCCTCGATTTTGGTCTCGCAGATCATGCCCTCCTTTGTGAACTGCTCCAATAGATCGTACAGGGTACCGGAGCCGATCTTGACCCGATCATCGGTCAGATCCCTGACCGAGTCCAGAATTTCAATCCCGCAGCGTTCCTCGCAGAGACACAGGAGGATATAAAACATCTGCTCAGTCAAAGTCTTGAATTTTTCACGCGGCATAGCAGGCACCTCCTTTCGCAGCGGGTTCGCATGGCGTGCGTGATCCGTAAATTTGTTTTCTCGAATATCGAGCTTTGTTACGTCCATTATATCTCGAATATCGAGTTTGTCAAGAAAAAAAGTGCAATTTCAACACAGACGAGTGAAATTGCACGATATGTTTGATTTTTGATTTAGGATACTTACCTCGTGTAAGTAAACAGCAGATAGAGCACCAGAAGGTGCACCGGATAGAAGGCGTAGAAGCCGTACTGCAGTGCTTTGTTTGAAATGCCTTTTTTGCCGTTATAGAGCCAGATCGGAATCAGCGCGAAAACGGCGAAGCCCTGGGTCTGCAGCTCGAAGGTGTGGCTGCCGATGGTCAGCGGAATGTACTCTCCTGTAAATAAGATCAAGTTGAAGAGAACCATAAACACCAGCTGCACTGCCCATGAGAAGCGAAAGTCGCGGCACAGGTAGAACATAACGACGGTCGCAACGCCGAGCGCGCCGTAGTCAGTAAGTGTGACAGCGGCAGCCAGGCAGCAAAGCGCGGCCAAAAGGACGCCGATGATCCATGCTTTTGCTGTATGCTTTTGTTTGGCGTTATCCAGCGCCTTGATGGCAAGAAGCCCAAACAGCAGGGTAAACATGACGTTCTGGTGATACGGATAGAGTATGGTGGAGCCGTAGACCAGATCGAACGGAATCTCAGAGACCAGTCCGAAGATCAGCAGCCTTACCGCGTAATTGCGGAAGTTAGATGTATGGAAGAAGCCTTCCGCGATCTGAAAGGCAAAGATCGGAAACGCCAACCTGCCCAGCCAGGTCATCCACTCATTGCCCGGTACGATGGTCGCCCACATATGGTCGCAGAGCATCAGCGCGCAGGCTAAGGCTCGCAGCATATTGGCGTCCAAAAAACGAATTGATTTTTTCATGATAAAATCCTCCCCTTTTTATGCACAGCGCGGATTTCGCAAGGAAAACGCTGCGAACCCAGTATAACAGAAAGACAGAAAGCAGGCAAGAAAAAAGTCGAGCTTACTCAATTTTTCTTGCGGCCTCCTGAGGTTTCTTCGCGATGCTCCGGTCGGGAAGGTAAAAAATATCCCACCGAGCGCGAAACGAAACGGCAAAAACAAAAAACGGCATTGAATTTCGCGTCCGGCCTTGCTATAGTGTAGTTAGCGCGCGAGTGACCGCACGCAAGGATGATATGGAGAACATCTCGCAAAGCGAAAGTTTTGACAGACGTAGGAGGACAGCCTTGAATTTAGAGAACATGATCATGCTGGATCAGGAAGAAAGAATCTTATTTATCGGAGAGCGTGTTTTTTCTTTTCTCAGCTCAAAAAAAAGCTATCCGCTGGGATCGGCAGCGGGGAAGCTTGAAGTCGGTGATCTGCTCCTGTATTTCGCGAAGCAGCGAAAAGACAGCGTCGATGAGATCGAGCAAATCAAAGAAAAATACCCGTTCAAAAAAATCGTTTCCGAGGAGGAAGGCATGCTCATGGTCTGCTGTCTGGAACGAAGGGAGCTTTTGCCGCTTGTCAAGAGCATTCCGCGGGATTTGCCGAAGCAGGCCGTCTTGCTGGATACGATGTACGAATCCAACGAAATTGTCGTTGAGCAAAAAGATGGTATCCTCAAGGTCAGTCTGAACGCGCAGAGCGTGAGCTTTCCACTGGTGGAAACGGAGAGCATGTATATCATCGCGAAAGAGGGCAAAATCCACGCGTTTGGATCTTCCGGAGCGCGAGAGAAGCTTGGCCTTCTCACAATTCTTTCCGAACGAAAATATCCCGCGTGGCTCAAAGAAGGCGCGGTGCTGGGACAGAAGGCTGATAAGGTCCTGAGTGACGAGCTTTGCAAAGCGCTGAGAGAGTGCGGCGGCGAAGAGGAAAAATATTTTACAGTCGGCGCAGCCACCTATATCATCAAAAAAGCGAAAAAAAGCCTGCAAAATGGGGCGTGCATGATGATTGCCGTTCAGGATGCCGAGGATATTTTGCAGGAAATGTCGGAAGCGTCGGCGGCATACAAAAAAATTCTGCGGAATGTACCGCAGGGCATTCTGCCGCAGGGTAATTACAATGCCTTTCGGCTTTTGGGCGACGATGACAAGGTGAAAGAAGTTACAAGGCTGCTGCAAAAGTCGAGCGTCACGAATACCACGATTCTTTTGACCGGCGAAAGCGGAACAGGCAAAACTTTCATCGCCGGAGAAATCCATAAGGCGAGCAGAAGGAGCAACGGTCCGTTTATTCATGTCAATTGCGCGGCGATTCCCTACAACCTGATGGAAAGCGAGCTGTTCGGCTATGAGGAGGGCGCGTTTACCGGCGCGAAGAAGGGCGGCAAAAAGGGCTATTTTGAGATGGCCTACGGCGGCACTCTGTTTTTGGATGAAATCGGAGAAATTCCGTTTCAGCTGCAGGGAAAGCTCCTGGAAGTCCTGCAGAGCAAAACCTTCTTCCATGTGGGCGGCACGCGCCAAATGACATCGGATGTGAGACTCATCGCGGCGACCAACAAAAATTTAAAAGAAATGGTAAGAGAAAAACGCTTTCGCGAAGACCTGTTCTATCGCATCAACGTGTTCCCGATTGATATTCCGCCGCTCAGAGAAAGACGCGGCGGGCTCTACAGCATCGTGATGGATATTCTGCCGGACGTGTGCAACCGGCTTGGCATCGAGCCGCTGGTGCTGAGCAGCCAGGCCTACAAAAAAATCCTGCAGTACCCATGGCCCGGCAATATTCGGGAACTGGAGAACGTCTTGGAAAAAGCAGCAATTTTATCTGACGGTAAAATCATCTTGCCGGATGACGTGCTGCTCCCGGATGCTGCTGACAGCTTTATGGCGGTGCCGGCTACCCTGCAGGAAATCAAGGAGAGCGCGGAGCGGAACGCAATCGTGAACGCGCTCAGACTGTATCAGGGTGATAAGGAAAAGGCCGCGGAATATCTGGCCATCGGGAGAACCAACATCTTCGACAAGATTAAAAAATACCATATTCGGACGGATGAGGTGGAGTCATGTTTTTAGACAAAATGAAGGACAGAATCGGCGATTTTGAAGGCAAGCTCGGAATTTGCTACATTGACATCAATTCGCGAGCCGGATTTACGGCGGGAAACTGTGACGTTTTTCCTGCCTCCGGCATCATCAAGCTGCTAATTTTGATTGAAGCTTTCAAACGGCTGAATGAGGGAGAAATCAACAAAAATGACACCTATATCTTAAAAACGGACGATTATCCAAAGATCAGAGAAAAATCGTTCAGCGCGCTGGAGCATATTCATATCGGCGCGGAGCTTACCATAGAAGATTTGTATAAACTGAACGTGATTGTCAGCGATAATATGGCGTTCAATATCCTGCTGAAACTGTTCGGCAAGGACGCGGTCAATGACACGCTGCAGGAATTCGGGTTTAAAAAAACAAGAATCAATCGGGCGATCAACGACTACGCGGAGATTACGAAGGGCGTACAGAATTACGTGTCCGTACAAGAGATGGCGAATCTGCTTCTGCGCATGTATGAAGGACAGATTATTTCCAACGCGGCCTCAAAGGAAATGCTGGAGATTCTGTGTGAACACCAAAAGACATCGCCGCTGACCTACAATTTCCTTGAAAGCATGAAAATCGCGCATCAGAGCGGGTATGACGATAATGAGATCCATGACATGGGAATCGTCTATGGAGAGAATCCATTTATTCTGTGCATGGCCTCCAGTGTTCCGAATACCAAAAACGCGGAGAGCGTGATGCGGGATATCACCATGATGTGTTATCAAAACTCGAACAAAGAGAATCCGCATTTGCGGACTGAATCCGAATTCGCGGACTCGATGAGACATAGCTTTTGACCTGCCGCTTGCGTTCGCGCGCACGATTTGGAAGAAGAAACAAAAACAGATACTCTACCCAAAACCCGCTGAATTTCGCGGGTTTTTAATTTTTAACAGCTTCTGAACAAGAGATGGCCACGGCGCGCGTGGAAGCCGCCGCACGGAAGAATCCAAAATGGCACGCATTTTGCTTTTTATTGGTGACGGGACGAAAACAGGATTTGAGAGCAAGAACTTATTCCTTAACTTTATGATTTATTGCGAACATGCTATTGTAGGAGGATTAGAAATGGAAACCGCAAAAAAGAAAAAATTTGTCATGCCAGATACACTCATTATCGTGGCAGCCGTTGTTCTTCTTGTAGCGATCCTTTCATGGATCATTCCATCCGGTACATACGACTATGAACAGATGGAAGCCGCGGGAAGAATGAGAGATGTAGCAATTGACGGAACCTATCACGTGATTGATAAGTCTGAGGTAACAACCACAGGCTTCCTTGGATTCTTCAGCTCCCTTTACAGAGGCTGTGTGGAGGCCGCGGATGTCATCTTCATGATTCTCTGCTGCTGCGGAACCTTCGGCGTACTCGTAAAGACAGGCGCTTTTCACGCCGGCATCGGCACCATTCTCAAAAAGCTCCACGGCAAGGAAATCCTTTTGGTTCCTGTTCTGATGCTGGTGTTCGGACTTGGCGGCTCCATCTTCGGTATGGCGAGTGAATTCTATGGATTTTATCCTTTGATCGTCGGACTTGGCGTCGCGCTCGGTTATGACGCGATGTTCGGCTTTGCAATTATCGCCTGCGGAGAATTCATCGGATTTATGGGCGCGACCTTAAACCCTTATTCCGTCGGTATCGCGCAGACGATTGCCGGTGTGGAGCTCTACTCCGGAACAGGCTTCAGAGTTGTCTGCTTTGCGGTCTTTATGACGATCGCGATCACCTATGTGCTTCTTTACGGAAGAAAAATCAAGAAGAATCCGGAGCTCTCTGTTGTCTACGGAGAAACAAATATTCACGCTTTTAACAGAGATGAGCTGAATGACTATAGCTTTACAGCAAAGGACGGTCTGGTACTGCTGGACGTTGTGGTAACATTGGTTATCCTGATGTGCGGACTGATTAACTGGGGATGGGATTTCCCGCAGCTTTGCGGTCTGTTCCTGATTATGTCCATGGTAGCAGCAGGCATCCACAAATGGTCTCCGAACAAGTGGTGCGCGGAATTCATCGACAGTGCCAAAACAGCGCTTTGGGGCTGTGTATTAACCGGCGTCGCGAAAGCGATTACGGTTGTTATGCAGGACGCCATGATCATGGATACCGTTATCTACAGCCTTTCCAACCTGCTTAAGAGCGCGCCGCAGGCCTTATCCGCGCAGTTCATGCTGGTTGTACAGACCTTGATTAACTTCTTTATTCCGTCCGCGACCGGTCAGGCGGCGGCTACCATGCCGATCATGGCACAGCTCGCTGACATCATCGGACTTTCCAGACAGACAGCGGTTCTTGCCTTCCACTTCGGTGACGGTCTGTCCAACATTTTCTGGCCGACGGCAGATATCGTTATTATCTGTGGCCTGGGTGGAATCTCGCTTCAGAAATGGTACAAATGGTTTACGCCGCTTTTCCTGATCCTGTTCCTGGCACAGGCAGTACTGGTGGGCATCGCCGCGGGAATCGGATATTAAAACGCATAATCCGACAAATTTTTATAGATCAAGGCAGGCTTTCTTCGCATTGTCTGCCTTGGTTTTAAAAACAAAAAATCGGCTTGGAGGATAGCAAATGGATGCGGGAATCAATATTTTTAGAAATGTTTTAAAAAAGAGCTTCTCTTTTTCGGGACGAATTGACAGGAGACAATATTGGCTGTTCATACTGTTGATGCTTGTCATCATGGCTGTTTGCGCGTGGTTTACGAATAAAATTCCGAGCCTTCCGCTGTGGCAGATTTTTGCGATTCTCATGCTGCTCCCCTATGTGAGCGTAACCGCAAAGCGGCTTCACGATATCGATAAAAGCGGCTTTTGGTTTTTGAGTATCCTGGTTCCTGTCTTTGGCTGGATTTATCTGTTCGTGCTCACCATAGAAAACGGTGAGGATAGCACGAATCGATATGGATATCCGCAGGATTGGGCCGTCGAAAAAAATGTAACAGAGGAATTATGAGGAGAGAAAACATGGACATAGAAAGAAAAGGCAACTTGGTTCGGCTGTTGGACATCGACTCGGATTTTATCATAGATCTTCGATACGCCACCGCGGACAATTTTACCGGACAAAAGGTCTATCAGTCCGGCGAATGCTGGATTGACGAGCATACCGCCGCGATTTTGATTCAAGCCAAAAACATCTTTCGCGCGGATGGCTATCGCGTGAAAGTTTGGGACGCCTACAGACCGATTCGCGCCCAAAAAAAATTCTGGGAAATCATGCCAAACGATGATTTCGTCGCGCGGCCGCCGGAAGTATCGAAGATGACGAGTTTTCGGCATACGCATATGAACGGTCAGTGCGTTGATCTGACGCTGACGGATCTTGACGGAAACGATATCGAGATGCCTTGTCCGTTCGACACGATGGATGGAAGAGCCTCCCTCGCGTGCCCGGATAATCCGCCGGCAGGTACAAAAAACGGAGAATACCTGAAACGAGTTATGGAATCCGTAGGTTTTGAGGCGTACGATGGCGAGTGGTGGCATTTTTATGATGTATCCACCCAGCCGGTGCCGTACACTGACTATGAGATTTAAGCAAAACACGCAGGGCTGCCTTGTCTGTGATTAACAGAAAAAAAGCAGCCCTGCTTTTTTGGTGCTTTAGCGGCAATAAAGGGGCTGTCGCTCTGGTCGATGAATTTCATCAGCTGTGCGACAGACCCTTTTATTTGAGAAATGGAAAGTCATGGTTTTGCGTCCGTCTTGACAGTTTAGATAATAAAAAGTATAATTAGTTATACAAATCATACCAACACTGCTAAGGATGCAGCAATTTCACAAATCGGAAAGAAGGTAATTGCATGGACGGACCAAAAGGAAAATACGCATGGACGGCAACGGTCGGCGAAAAGGGTCAGATTGTGATCCCCAAGCAGGCGAGAGACATATTCGGTATTAAACCGGGCGATACGCTGCTTTTGCTGGGTGATGAGGCGCGGGGCATTGCAATCCCGCCTAAAGGGGCTTTTGCAGAACTGTTTCAGGCGGCTTTCGCGGAGCAGGGCGCAGGGCAGGCACCCGGGAAAGGTACAGTGCAGGAGCCTGCACAAAACCGGGAGCAAACCCCTGGGAAAGATACATCACATGCGCTTGCACAAGGCCTAAAATATGAACCTGAGAAAACGGAGGGCTGAGGGATGAAAAAGATCGCCGTATTTTGCATTCCCGCGCACGGGCATACCAATCCGATGCTCCCGGTCGCAGAGGAGCTTGTTCGCCGGGGTGATGAAGTCCGGTTCTATTCTTTCGAGGATTTTCGAAAAAAAATCGAGCAGACCGGCGCAGTCTATGTTTCCTGTGATTCGTATCTGCCGAAGCTGCAGGCCGCAGAAGAACGGAAGCTCAAAAACGTATCGACGACCGAGATGTCAATTCAGGACATCCGCATCACGCTTGCGATGAACGATTTCCTGCATGCGGAGTTTGAAAGCTTCCGGCCGGATGTGGTCTATGCGGATTCCGTCTGCTTCTGGGGCAAGCTGAACGCATGGAAGCACAAGATCCCGCTGGTCGTCTCAACGAGCACCTTTGCCTTTAACCAGCACTCCTCGCGGTATATGAAAAACAGCCCGCGGGAGCTTGTCGGTCTCATGTTTGGACTGCCAAAGATCAACCGGGAGCTGAACAAACTGAAACCTTACGGCTACCCGGATAAAAGCGTGCTCGCGCTGGTGCAGAGCGATAATGACACGGATTCGATTGTTTATACCTCGCGGAAGTTTCAACCTTGTGCGGAGAGCTTTTCCGCGCATTATGCGTTCGTCGGACCGTCAATCTTCTGCAAGACGGCGCCGGATAAGAAACACGACCGGCCGCTGGTGTACATCGCGCTGGGTACGGTCATCAATGAGCGACCGGATTTTTATCAAAAATGTATCGACGCGCTGCGGGAGGAACCAGTGGATGTTGTGATCTCCTGCGGGAAATCGGTTGAGGTCGAGGCTTTTGGCACGCTGCCGGAGCATGTGCGCGTCTACGCGTTTGTTGATCAGCCGGAGGTCCTTGCAAAAGCGAATGTTTTCCTCACTCACTGCGGGATGAACAGCGTTTCGGAGAGTCTGTATATGGCAACGCCGATGGTCCTGTACCCGCAAACCAACGAGCAGCGGGCGGTCGCAAGGCGTGTCCGGGAGATTGGCGCCGGGCTGGAGCTGCAGGAGGACTCAGCAGTCGGCATCCGGGCGGCAGTCAGGGAGATTCTCAGCGCGCCGGCTTACGCAAAAGCCGCGCAGGACTGCGCCGAAGATTTTCGAAGCTGCGGCGGCGCGGCGGAAGCGGCGGACTTTATCGAAAATGTGCCGCATACGATCTGAAAACAGAACAATTGATAACAAAAGTCAATTTATATTCCGAAATAGGAACATAAATTGACTTTTTGCATAGAATACTCTATAATGGGAACAATTAGGAACAGGAGGTGATTCGCGTGGTTGAACGGAAGGAATATTTAGAACGCTTGATACAATGGAAGGATGAGCAGGTCATCAAGGTTGTTACCGGCATCCGCAGATGCGGGAAGTCCACCCTGCTTTTGCAATATCAGGAATGGCTGAAAGCAAGTGGGGTTTCTGACGAACAAATCGTCACGATCAATTTTGAAGAGCTTGAATATGAAGAACTGCAGGACTACAAAAAGCTGTATGCTTATCTTAAAGATCGTTTGTGCAAAGGGAAGATGACTTACATTTTTCTGGACGAGATTCAGAAGGTTTCCGCTTTCGAGAAGGTGGTAGATAGTTTGTATGTAAAGCCACAGGTGGACCTTTACGTGACCGGTTCCAATGCCTACATGCTTTCCGGCGACCTTGCAACGCTGCTGACAGGGCGATATGTAGAGATCAAAATGCTGCCGCTTTCTTTTTATGAATTTTTAGAAATTACCGGAAGCGGGCAAGAGCAGGGATTATCAGAATATATGCGGGATGGCGGACTGCCGTATGTCGCTGTCATGGACCGCACGCCGGAAAAGGTGGAAACCTATTTAGAGGGAATTTACAATACAGTAATCGTCAAGGACATTGAAGATCGGCAGGTTCGAAAAGAAAGTGATTCGGATAAACGAAAAATCAACGACATTCTGCTGCTTAAGACGATCGCAAGGTATCTGGCAAGCATTGTCGGAAATCCGGTTTCGATTCGGAGTATCACGGATTATTTCATTTCAAACGGAAGAAAGATTTCTCCGAATACCGTCAGTGACTATGTAGAGGCGCTAACGGAATCATTCATCTTCTATCCTGCAGAACGATTCGATATTGTCGGCAAGCAGTTGTTGAAAGCAAATCGGAAGATGTATATCGTAGACCTTGGCCTGCGAAATCATATTTTGCCGCGCAGACAGTACGACCTCGGATTTTCTTTGGAAAATATCGCATACTTTGAACTTCTGCGGCGCGGATACCGCGTCATGATCGGCAAGATCGGCAGCACTGAAGTGGATTTCGTCGCTGAAAAGCAGGGAACCTACACCTATTTTCAGGTTACGGCAGATATGACAGCACAAGAGACCTTTGAACGAGAGATGAAGCCGCTTCGGCGCATCCGAGATAACTATGAGAAGATCGTCCTGACCGGCGATAGGCTTACGCTCGGAAACTACGACGGCATTCAGGTCAAATACCTGCCGGATTGGCTGTTAGAAAAATAGCAGCGCTTAATTTGCGACTAATTCGCATATTGATAAAGGAAATCTCATGCAGTATAATAATTTGCGAACAGATTGCAAATTGGAGGCGTAGCGGATGGCAAAATATCTGACACGGCAGCGCAAGCGGCTTTTGGAATATCTTTCCGAGCATACAGACGAGCAAATAAGCGCGCGGCAGATCGCCGAAGATCTGGCAGCGGATCAGATCAGCATCAGCGCTGTTTACCGCAACATCTCCGCTTTGGAGGAAGAGGGACTTCTCAAACGCAGCGTGCGGGAAGGGACAAGAGTATTCATTTAGGACAGCAGGAAGCGAGGCAGCCGATTTCTTTGGCGATTTTGTTAGCGGACCGGTTGTCTTTCAAACGGAGCTGAATCAAAATTCTCTCGGCGCAAGAAAGATGTTTCCCTTTTTGGTGTTCAGTTGTGGTAGAACGTGCATGATCCATAGTGATGACTCCTTTGGTGATTGTTGATATAGCACCTACATTCTACCACAGAAGCATGGCTATGGATTTTTTATTTTATTGTTCAACTTGATTATACAATCAACCTTCCATATTTGTACTTTAGATTTGCATGTTTGTCGAAAATCATCAAAGAGCTTTTTTCCCTTGATGCTAAAGTAAAAGTGGACACGGAACGGTAGAAAAATGTCGATTCCGAGAGTATACTTGGAGTGGAGATTGTCGTGAAGCTTTTGTGAGGACCAAAGGTTCGACCGAAAGCTCCACGGTGGGCACAGAGGTACCCTCGGCGCGGCGACTACCAGAAAGGAGGCTACTATGGGAAAGCATTTGGATCCCTTGCAAAAGGAATTTCTGATTAGGAGGTATCTATCGAATCCGGAAACAAAGCTCTCGGATTTCTGTGATGCCAACGGCATATCGGATGGAGTGTTCAAGAAATGGATGAAGCAATATGAAACACAGGGTCTGGAAGGATTGTCCAGAGCCGATGCACAGACAGGAGATGTGCTGCCGGTATCACCAGATCCATGTCGCGGGCGGGAAAGCCAACGGACAATCCGGTTAACGAATCCTTGAACGGGTGGATTAAAGAGGAACTGTTCATCGACTTCAAACTCAATACGTGCAGAAGCAGGGAAGAATTCATCGACACGATTGAGCACTATGTGAAGTTCTACAATAAACAGAGGCCCTGCTATGCCCTTGGGTATGATATACCGGATAACGATTACCACCGGTACCAACGGGGAGAACTGGAGAGAAAAGACACCTTTTCCAAGAGAAATCTGACAGAGGAACCGAAGTTCGTCGAAAGACGAAGAAGGAAGGACAAAGAAAACGAGTAATTGGAAAGTCTGCATCCATCGTGTCCACTTCCATAAATGAAAAAACATAGAAAACGCTTTCTATGTCCACAAACGAAAACGGAAATCAGAGGAAAAATGCTCTGGTGTCCACAAATGAAAACACTATATCATAAAAAATGTTTTTTGTGTCCACTAGACTTGACAAGTATAAGCCGGGGGAAAATAAGGCACGGCATACACCGCATGATTTAAAAACAACGCTTTCCTGGCATCAGCACGATCCTGCGACTGGAGCATAGTGTATTTTAAATAGCTGGACTGTATTTTCATTTTATGGCATAATGAGCTTGAGGTGACCTTGAAATGTTGATTAATTCTAATGATACAGATATTATACTGGTTGATAACAGCGGTCAGATCATATATGACGACATCGGTAATTATCGCTATTTTCAACTGGGAATGGAAAGTGCCGTAGGAAAGAATATAAGGGATTTATTTCGAGATCTTCCGGAAAGCTATCCATTGATCCGATCATGTAAAAAAGGCGAGACAATTGAAAATTTCAAAGAGATTCTTACTGCCAGCAGTGGCATCAGACTCACAAAAGCCGGCTCGTGTTACCCCGTTTATGATGGGGAAGAGCTTGTCGGGGCTATAGAAGTAGGAAAATTTTATTACGGTAAAGAAAATATGCGCGAAATCGAACAGCATTCGGAACATATGCTTTACCGTAAAAATCAGACACGATACATTCTCGATGACATTATCTCTCAGGATCCTGCGATGATAAAAATAAAATCAGAGATCAGCAATATTGCTCTTTCAAACGCCAATGTCCTGATCTATGGAAAAACAGGAACAGGCAAAGAACTTGTGGCACAGGCGATTCACAATTCAAGCCGAAGATATGCCAAAAAGTTCCTTTCCCAGAACTGCAGTGCCATTCCGGAAAGTCTTCTCGAAAGCATACTTTTCGGCACTACAAGAGGAAGCTTTACAGGCGCAGTAGATGGTATGGGGCTATTCGAGGAAGCAGAAGGCGGAACAGTTTTTTTGGATGAAATCAATTCCATAAGTCCGGAAATGCAGGCAAAGCTGCTTAAAGCAATCGAAAGCAAGCGAATTCGCCGCATAGGTTCTGACAAGGAAACCTATGTTGATTTCCGTGTTGTTGCCGCCGTAAATGAAGATATCGTTGAATTGATCAGATCCAAAAGACTGCGTCTGGACCTCCTTTATCGTTTGGCTGTGGTGTATATCAGACTCCCGAATCTGGCAGAGCGTGAAGGGAATATTGATTTACTCACACGTCATTTTATCGATTATTTTAATGAAAAGACCCAATCAAACATCAGATATCCCTCGGAAGATATCATGAGAATATTCAGAAATTACAGCTGGCCCGGAAATATCAGAGAATTGAGAAATATCATTGAAGGTGCTTTTGCTTTTGCTGAAAACGGCAAAATAGATATGGATGATATCCCGTCCTATGTTCTGGAATGCGAGCGTGCAGATAACGTGAAAACAATCAGCGAAAATGGACTCAGAGAGCATATGGCAAATATGGAAAAAAACATTGTTTTGGAAGCATTTAACATGAAACACGGCAATACATCTGAAACTGCAGACCTGCTTGGCATATCAAAGCAGCTTCTGAAGTACAAACTGGATTCCTATAAGAGGCAGAACGATGAAGATCAACAGTGATTTTAAAGATATAACGATAGTAAACAAAGCAGGAAATATTGAATATATCAAAGTCTGTAATTCTGATTTCTTTGGCTTCCTGCCGGATGAAAGCATAGGGAAAAACTTCTACCAGATATATACCAATGTTCATCAGGAAACCAGCACCTTCATGCGCGCTATTTACAATGGCGAGGTTTTCCATAATCATTCGCAGATTCTTGAAACTCTGGACGGAAGGATAATAAGGCAATACGAAGACGTATACACCATAAAAAGATATGATGAAACTGTTGCCGCTATGGAACTTGCCAACTATGATGAACATGCAGATATCATAAAATCTGTAGATGAAAAACAGAGGAAAGAAAAAGACGAGACTTTCAGCCTTGAATCCCTTGTCGGCAGTTCACAGGAAATGATGAAGCTGAAAAGAAAAATTTCGAAAATTGCCGATGCAGATTCATCCGTACTGATTATGGGACAAACCGGAACCGGTAAGGAGTTGGCTGCGCGAGTGATCCATGCGTGCAGTAATCGCAGGAATTCTCCTTTTATCTATGTTAACTGCAGCGCTTTACCCGAAAATCTTCTGGAAGGTCTTCTATTCGGAATCGAGAAAGGCAGCTTTACTGATGCAGAGAAAAAAGACGGTCTCTTTAAACTAGCCGATAATGGTACCATTTTTCTTGATGAGATGGATTCCATGCCACTCAGCATTCAAGCCAAACTGTTAAAGGCCATTGAAGAAAAATCCATTCGGCCCTTGGGCAGCAATCAGGTTATCTATGTTAATGTTCGTATAATCGCTGCCTCTGGCAGCGATGCAAAAAAGATCCTTGAAAACAGAAAAATTCGTTCCGATCTGTTTTTCAGGCTGTCTGTCATTCAGTTCAATCTGCTGCCGCTTCATGACCGAGGCAGTGACGTACTGGAAATAGCAGATCACTATGTGAAGGTCTTCAACGAAAAACATCACCGTGACGTGAAAGGATTCTCTGCCGAGGCTCGTAATCTTCTTATGAAACATGACTGGCCGGGCAATGTCAGGGAACTTAAAAATGTTGTGGAAGGTTTTTTTGCCATAAGCAACAAAAACACCATTGACGAAAGTGATATTCAGCAATATATTGAGATGGGGAATACGCTCTTTCATCCTGACATCGGCAGCCGATGCCCGGAGCTTCAGAAATTTGTATCCAGCGGACTTAATCTCAGAGAATATCTGCAGCATGAAGAATCACGTCTCATAAGCGAAGCCTTGAGGCATACCGGAGGCAATCTTTCTAAAGCATCAAAAGAGCTGAAGATTTCGCCTGCACTTCTCAGATATAAAATCAACAACAATAAGGGTTTTGGAGAGTAAAAGAATTTATTTTACTCTCTTTTTTATTTCTCTTTTGATATATGGATCCGATCGGATAATTTTTTTTATTTTTAAAATAATTTTTTTTAAAAGTCCGACAATATTTTAATCAAATCCGAATCAGTATGTCAGAAAATGTTGAAATTTCAACATTGCTATAGTATTTGACAAAAATGGCATGTTTATTGCTATTCTATTTGAAGCAAGAGGGGAGAGAAAAGGAGGATGTATATGACTTTGCTTGGTAAAATAGACCGGACTGTGCTTAATCGTGAACTGGAATACTGGCATATTCCGGGAATCGCAGTCGGAGTTACAAGACGCGGTTTCCCGGATGAGGTATTATGCGCAGGCTTCAGAGATAAAGAGCTTGGCCTTTCTTTTAATGAAGACACAATATTCGGTATCGCATCATGTTCGAAATCAATGAATTCTGCTTTAATCGCTATGCTGGCAGATGAAAAGAAAATTGATATAGATGTTCCTGTAAGAGAATATGCGCCGGAGCTCCGTATGTTTGATTCAGAAGCAGATGAAAAAATGACATTGAGGGATATGCTCTGCCACAGAACCGGAATGGGAGGATACGACATATTATGGCCCGAACCAAAAGGCAGAGAAGACGTCGCAAAAAGAATCAGATATCTGAAACCCAATGAAAGATTCCGGGAAAAAGCGCAATACAGCAATTTGTTTTATGCACTTACCGGTTATGTGATTGAACAGGCAACAGGAAGATCCTGGAACAGCCTGATGAAAGATTACATATTCGAACCGCTGGGAATGACGCGTACGCACTGCCTTGCCGATGACATCATTTCTGACAGCAATCACGCACAGCCGTATCAGATGATTAATGACAAAGTGGTCAAGCTTCCTTTCTGGCGGATGGACATGGCAGGACCGGCGGCATCAGTGGGAAGCAGCATAAAAGACATGCTGAAGTGGATAAGGTTTCATATAGACGGAGGAAAAAATTCCTCCGGAAGCCAGCTGGTAAGCACTGAGAACTTTAACCGCATGCATCAAAAGCACATGTACTTTGACGATTCAGGGCGTCCCGATGATGATGTTAGTAAATGTGACGGATATGGTCTGGGCTGGCAGACTGGTACATATCGCGGTCATCCTCTGCAAAAGCACTCAGGAAAAATCAACGGTTACAGCAGTCTTCAGGCTTATCTTCCTGAAGACGGGATCGGGATCGTACTGATGCATAATCTGCATGCACCGGCAGATGATATTTTCTACCCGCTGATGTATGCAATACTGGATCATAATCTGGGTTTTCCTGAGGAAGACTGGTTCGGCAGATTTCAAGATAAATCCGTAAAACCTGATCCGAGTAAATACAACTGGTGCTTTGTGGATATGACATCAGATAAACTGGACAAGGAGACAAAAGGCTCCCCGTTTGAATATAACATTTGTGACTGGCTGGGCTCTTATGCAGATAAAGGATACGGAGAACTTGCATTGCTGAATCCCTCCGAAGACAGCTATATTGTCCGCTATAGAGACCAATCTCTGAAACTGCACCACTGGGGAGAAAATCAGTTCTGGCTGGAAGGCGTCAAAGCTGACACAGAAACAAGAAAGGTTCCTGTCCGGCTGCTTAACGAGAATGACGTACCGGCAATCTCCATATGGTATGAACAGATGTACGAGCCGGTTATATTCAGAAAAAGATAGGTACAACTTAAGTTGATATATCTAATAATAATTTAAAGGAGGTGCGCCAGTTCGGCGCTTGAAATATAAGTGGGTGAAATTCCTACT
>URWB01000021.1 GCA_900551415.1 uncultured Eubacteriales bacterium | reverse complement strand
TCGCTGGCAACTGCGCCCCTTGTGGACTTTCACCACAGACGAACGGCATGCCCGTCATACCATAAAAAACAGCCGGAGCAGATAATTGCCCCGGCTGTGCTTTTTACAGTTTGTTTCTGTGTTTATTTCTTTGTGTAATCGTAGAAACCAACGCCTGTCTTGCGGCCGAGCTTGCCGGCTCTAACCATCTTGCGCAGGAGCACGTGTGCTCTGTACTTGGAATCACCGTATTCTGTGTAGAGAACGTCCATGATCGCAAGGACAACGTCCAGACCGATCAGATCACCTAACTCCAGCGGTCCCATCGGGTGGTTCGCGCCGAGCTTCATCGCAGTGTCGATGCCCTTCGCGTCAGCAACGCCGTCAGCCAGGATGCCGATACCTTCGTTGATCATCGGGATTAAGATTCTGTTTACAACGAATCCAGGCGCTTCCGCGACTTCTACCGGAGTCTTGCCTAATTTTTCGGTTAACGCAAGGATGGTATCCTTGGTTTCATCAGAGGTCGTCAGACCCTTGATGATCTCAACCAGCTTCATTGCCGGAACCGGATTGAAGAAGTGCATACCGATGACCTTATCCGGTCTTGTGGTTGCCGCGGCGATTTCGGTGATGGATAAGGAAGAAGTATTGGTAGCGATGATAGTTTCCGGTTTGCAGAGTTTATCCAGCTCCGCGAACAACGCCTTCTTTGCTTCCATATCTTCGGTCGCGGCCTCAATGACCAGGTCAGCATCCGCGATGATGTTGATATCTGTAGAGCCATGAATTCTCGCGAATACCGCTTCCGCTTCTTCCGCGGTCATTCTTTCCTTCGCGACCATCTTGTCCAGATTCTTCTTGACAGTCGCAAGACCCTTCTCAATGGAAGTTTCTCTTCTTGCTCTCATAACCACTTCATAGCCGTTCTGCGCTAAAACCTGAATGATGCCGGCTCCCATCGTGCCTGTTCCCAGTACGCCAATCTTTTTCATTAAATTGCCTCCTTTAATATGTAATGCAAATTTTTGGTCTCGTTTTGTTAAAAAATTAACCCTTTCACATATAACATTATACCACACTTTCAGAAAAAAGGAACCCCTTTTCTTCCTCGTATTTTGTATTTTTTACGAAACTTCAACTTTTTCGTGCGCTGTTTTGCTAAAAAACAGATAAAATTCCGCGATTGACTTTCTTTTCACAAAGAAATCTAGTACAATAGTTGCGGAAGGCTATAAGCTAGCGGGACAAAGAAACAGCCCGTAAGCAGTGCGTGTTTGTATGTACTTATGAAAAAGGAAGGAGTTTGACCTTGAATCTTAACTTGCAAAAATGTGTCGGAAACAATCTTAAATTTTTACGAACCTATCATGGGTTAAGTCAGCAGCGTATGGCAGAAGCCGTCAATATGACAAGATCACTCTATGTGCAGTATGAACTCGGCAATCGCACGCCCGATGCCGAGGCTCTGTTCAATATCGCCCAATGCTTTGAAATCGATATGGATCTGTTTTTTGAGGAGGATTCGGACGCGTTCTTAAACGGTCTGATCTGCAGCAAGATGTCCAGTAAATCCGCCTTTGAGCTTCTGCGCAACTATCACGCGCTTTCGCCATTCTCCAAGGGGCGTCTGCTCGAATACTCCGAAAAGCTGATGGAGTGGGACCGGCAAAAGGCTGCCCATCTGCACGATGTAGAAACGCTGCGTCACACCATCTTTTGATTGATTACAGTTTTGCCGTGGGATCATCCTTTTGGAGAATGATTCTGCGGCATTTTTCTTCAAGCGTTTGGTTCACCGCCGGCAGATTGCCCTCATGACACAGAACCACGACCGTATCTCCGCTCGCGAGCGCGGTTTGCCCGCCCGGAACCAGTTCCCGACCCGCGCGCTGCACCGAAACAATCAGGCTGCCAGGCGGCAAACCGATTTCAGCAAGCGTCCGACCGTCCATAAAGGAACCGATCTGTACCTGACTCTCGACAAAGACCTTGTTGCTTTTTTTCGGTTTCTTCGGCGTACCTCCCTGCAGCATACGCTGCAGAAGCTGGTCGTATACCGGAATACCGCCGAGAAGCTCAGCGGTCAGATACGCGGTCAGAGAAACCAGTGACAGAGAAAGCAGATTGGAAAGCGTGCCCGTCATTTCACTGATGAGAATGATGCCGGTAATCGGCGCTCTGACAATCGCCGCGAAATATCCTGCCATGCCGAGAATCACAAAGATGGATATATATGTGTTCGAATAGCCGACCAGCGGACTGATGAGCTTCGTAAAGAAGCCTCCGCTCACAGAGCCCAGCACCAAAAGCGGCAGGAAAATTCCGCCCGGCGCTCCGGTTCCGAAGCTCATGACCGAAAACAAAAATTTGACCAGCAGCAGAACCGCCAGCGCGCCGACCGTCATCGCTCCGCTGCCCACATGACCCACAAGGCTGTGTCCGCTGCCCAGCGCTTCCGGATACAGAGCCGCCAGCAGGATCACGCAGACGCAAGGGATCCCTGCCTTGAGCCATCCGGTCGGAAGCTTCGCGAAGAAGTCCTGTGAAACGGCGAGCGCTTTGTTATAAAAAACGCCGAACGCGCCCATGAAGATGCCGAGGACGATGACCATCCAAAAATGTGACAGCGGCAGCCCATTGGTCACCGTCAAATCAAAGACCGGACGTAAACCGAAGATATATGACGCAATCCAGTCCGCGGTGATTGCTGAGGCCATCGTGCTGAGCAGCACTTCCGTCGAGAAGCTCTTGTGTAATTCTTCCAGCGAAAACACCACGCCTGCCAACGGCGCGCTGAAAGCAGCGGCAAGACCCGCGCCCGCGCCGCAGGTCATCAGCAGTTTTTCCTCTGTACGGAAGCGGTTATTCAGACGCGAAAAGCCTTTGCCGACCATAGCGCCAAGCTGAATGCTCGGACCCTCCCGTCCCAGTGACAAACCGCCGCCGATGGCGCAGACAGCTCCCAAAAATTTGGCGAGCAATACCTCCAGCCAATTGGCGTTGATCTTTCCATGCAGTTCTCCTTCGACCTGCGGAATCCCGCTTCCGGAGATCAAAGGCTCTCGCTTTAGCAGGGCGGCGATAAAGACCGCCAGCGCGCCGAGCAAAAAGATGCCCAGCACAGCCAAGGTCAATTTTTGCCGCGCGCTTTCCACAAACAAAGTTCGTATGCTCTCTGCCTCCATCAAGGTCCAGCGAAACGCCGAGCTGACCAATCCGGCGAGTAAGCCGACGGCGATCCCCTCAAGGATCAGACGATATTTTAACTTTTCCTGCCGCGTGAGCAGCGTTTGAATGCCGCTCCCTTTTCTTCGTTTTTCTGATTTTCTGGTCATATAGATTCCTAAAACTGGTTCGCGAACCGCCGCGCCTGCCGCGATTCGCCTTTTTACGATAAGTATAAGTTTGTAGTCAGATATTCCGGATCACAGGTCACGTCAATGCCCATGCTCCTGAGCACCTGTTCATCCCGTTCGCTGAGAATCGCCGTACAATGCGCCTTGCAGCCGTTGAGCTTTTCGAGCATTTTAATCGCCTTCGCCGCGCAGGAATTGTTCTCCGCAGATATGGTCAGCGCTGTCAGAATTTCTTCCAGATTGAGACTTGTCCGGTCATAGTGCAGAATATCGCCCTTGATGCTCTGAATACTGCTGAATACGTTCGGCGCGATCATGTACA
Organism: uncultured Eubacteriales bacterium; assembly: GCA_900551415.1. Lineage (GTDB taxonomy): Bacteria > Bacillota > Clostridia > Peptostreptococcales > Anaerovoracaceae > CAG-238. The sequence continues at coordinate 21,259 of URWB01000021.1, read as the reverse complement.
GATCGTCCGGAATTCCGGCGAGCTTTTTAATCGCGTTCAGCACCGCCGCGCCCGCGGCGACCATGCGGCGGCTGCTGCGTCCGGTTACGATGCTGCCGTCCGGCATCTCGATAGCCATTACGACGACATTGACATATTTTTTATCGCAATTGCGCTTATATTCCGCATATTCGCGCGCCGGAATCACAACCTTACGGTCCTCCTCTCCGGCGCCGACCTCCTTCATCAGGAGTTCAGAACGCTCCAGCACCGCCTCGGAAATCTTACCCTTCTTATAGTCGCATTTCGCGATCATAAAGCGGCGGATGATCTCCTGTCTGGCTGCCTCGCGAACAATCTCGTCATTGGTAATGCAAAAGCCGGCCCGATTGACGCCCATGTCCGTCGGAGATTGATATTCCGACTCTCCGGTGATCTTTTCAATGATTCGTTTCACCACCGGAAAAACCTCCAAATCGCGGTTATAGTTGACTGCCATCTCTCCGTAAGCCTCCAAATGGAAGGAGTCAATCATATTGACATCGCGCAGATCCGCGGTTGCGGCCTCGTAGGCGATATTGACCGGATGTTTGAGCGGAAGATTCCAAATCGGGAAGGTCTCGAACTTCGCGTATCTGGCCTTGGTTCCGCGCTTATATTCGTGATAGAGCTGCGAAAGGCTGGTCGCCAGCTTGCCGCTGCCGCCTCCCGGTCCGGTTACGACGATCAACGGCTTCGTTACCTCGATATAAGGGTTGGCCCCGTAGCCTTCTTCGCTGACGATGGTTTCGACATCCGTCGGATAGCCCTTCGTGAAGCAGTGTTTGTAGGTTTTGATATCTCTGCGCTCCAGTTTATTGATAAAGCGATTGACTGCGGGAGCGTCCTCGTATCTGGTTACAACGACACTGTTGATCTTCAAATCATGCTTGCGAAAAATATCGATCAGACGCAAGACCTCCAAGTCGTAGGTGATACCGAAATCCTGACGGGTCTTGCTGTTGATGATATCGCCGGAATAAACGCAGATGATGATCTCCGCCTGATCCTTCATGCGCTGCAGCAGTTTGACCTTCGCGTTTTCGTCAAAACCGGGCAGTACGCGCATCGCGTGCTTGTCATGCACCAGCTTGCCGCCAAACTCTAAATACAGCCGCTTCCCATTGCCCGCCTTGATTCTTTCCAAAATATATTTGGACTGTTCTTCGATATACTTGTCCGCGTCAAAACCTATTTCTCTCATTTTTACCTTCTGCTCCTCGTTTTTTGCTTTTTCTCGTTTTTATTGAATATCGATCGTTAATCGGTTCTTGCTTTCTGCCATGCCGGACAGGCTGACATGGTACTCAATGTCCACATTGCCGCGATACTCCGCGGTGTCCAGACGATTGATAACGCTGCGCGTCAGCACCTCCAGCTCCATCGGTCCGTATGGGGTTTCGTACAGGCTGCTGATGCGTTTGCCCTTTTCAAAATACAACTCGGTCTGCGGACCTCCGCCTCCGATTCTGCGCATCTTAAGGGAATCTCCGCTGACCTTGAGCGTGGTCTTACAGCCGGACAGTCCGGAAACATCGCTTTCGTCATAGACGATATAAATCGCGCCCCCTCTGACATAAAGCTTCCCGTCTGTCACGAACTCCATCTGTTCCTCTTCATGATTGTCATAGCATTGCTTCCCGGTGATTTTTAGCGTAATATCTTTCATACCCCAGTTCTATAATCCTTTCTACGATTTGCGGATAGTTCACTCCAGCTGCCTCCCACAAAAGCGGGAACATGCTGTATTTCGTAAATCCCGGAATCGTGTTAATTTCATTCAGATAGAGTTTGCCGGTCTTGCGGTCCTTAAAAAAGTCCACGCGGCAGTAGCCCTCGCCGCCGATGGCCTTGCATGCCTTGACTGCCATCATGCGGATCTCCTCGCGATCCTCCGCCGTGATCTCCGCCGGAATACAAACGCGGGACGCGCCGTCCGTATACTTTGCCTCGTAATCGTAAAACTCCGAGGAAGACAGAATTTCACCCACCTCCGCCGCGGCCGGATAATCGTTGCCTAAGATTCCGGTCTCCAGTTCTCTGCAATCGATAAACTCCTCTACGATAACACGGCTGTCAAAGCTGAGCGCGAGCGTAAGTGCCTCCACCAGCGCCTCTCTGTTTTTCGCCTTGCTGATACCCACACTGGAGCCAAGATTCGCCGGCTTGACAAAATTCGGATACCCAAGCTCCTGCTCGACGCGCGCAAGCACTGTTTCCCGCTCGTCCTGCCATTCGGCCTTTGTCAGGAAAACGTGTTTGCACATCGGCAGACCTGCATGCAGGAAAACCTGTCTCGCCACCTGCTTATCCATCGCGACCGCCGAGGCCAGCACGCCGCAGCCGCCGTACGGAATATCCATCGTTTCCAAAAATCCCTGCAGCTTGCCGTCCTCGCAATACGGTCCGTGCACGATCGGCAGCGCAAAATCCAGATACTGCTTCAAATCTCCGGGATTGATAGACTCCGCCGTTGCGAGCCATGTGCCGTTTTCTACGCTTTCCGCGTCTCCGCGGTACCGTTTCCACGCGCCCTCCTTTGTAATACCGATATAGACCGGCTCGTATTTTTCGGTATTGAGCACCCGGATCACCGAAGCCGCGGAGAGCAGAGAGACCTCATGCTCTCCCGATCTGCCGCCAAAGATGATGCCAATTCGTTTTTTTTGATTTTCCACTGTGTTGCCTCCGCGCGTTGTTATTTATATAGGAAATATCGCTTGCGATGTTTCCGAAATATTAAGAAAGTCCGGTTCTAAAACCTAATCGGCGATGTCGTCTTTCTTTTTTTTCATTTCCGCTAAAATTCTCTGTAAATGTTCCTTGTCAAAATAATACTTCTTGCAGCAGAACTGGCAGACTAACTCTGCCCCTTCGTCCTCCTCGATGATCTCCGTTAAATCTTTTTCACCGATCGTCATCAGGATTTTTTCAAGGCGATCCTCCGAACAGTCGCAATGCCAGCGCAGGTCACGCGATTCGAGCGTTCTGACCCGGTACTCCTCCGGCATATCCGCAAAAATTTCCTGCAGCATACGTTCCAGCACCGTTTCCTGCGGCGTGTTCTCGCCGCCGCAGGCTTCTGCCCGTTCCACCAGCGTTGTGATCGGCGGCAGTGACGCAAGCATCTTCTCCAGCGCGTCAATAGCGCTCTCCTGCGCGTCCGGCAGCATCTGAATCATCATGCCGCCGGCGGCCAGTACGCTATAATCCGTATCGATCTTGACACCCAGGGAAATCGCTGTATTTTGCTGCTCCGATATGAAATAATAGGCGGTCAAATCCTCCGCGATCTCTCCGGAGACCAACGCGATCGTACCGACATAAGGCTCCTTGAGTCCCAGATCCTTTATGACCGTCAGTTCACCGATCCCCAGTGAACCGCCGACATCGAGCTTGCCTGCCTCGGTCAGCGGCAGCTCCACATCCGGATTCGCGATATAACCCTTGACCTCTCCCGCTCCGGTTGCCGTCGCCAAAATCTGCTTTGCCGGTCCGTCTCCCTTGAACAGAAGCGTCAGCTTATCGCTTTTATTCTTTAAAAGCAGCCCCATCATTCCGGCGCCCGTCAGAACGCGGCCCAAGCCGGCTGTCGCCAGTGGCGTTGTATTGTGAATCGTTCTGGCTTCCTCGACCAGATTTGTCGTAACCGCGAGATATACACGAAAGGATCCGCTGTGGTCCATTCCGATTAAGACTTTACTCATACTCTTCCTCCCATTTATTCCGCATGCGGCGGCAGATCGCCTCCGCGGCGTCCTCTGCCTCCTGCTCACTTTTTCCTCTGCAAAAAATATATGTCTTCAGTTTCGGCTCAGTGCCGGAAGGCCTGACAATGATCCTTGTGGCATCGACGAGGTCTGCGCAGTAAAACGGCGGATTCCGGTAACAAAGCTCTTTTTTAATCGCGAAGCCGTCCGGTTTCAATCCGTCCGCGAACAGGCCCTCCATGATGCGGCGCGTCTTTTGCCGGCCCTGTTCCTTTTGATAGTAGACCGAAACGTTTCTTGTCGCCAGATAGCCATAGTCTTCATAAATTTCCCGCAGACGGTCTATAAGCGTCTTGTCCTGCTCGCGTGCCTCCGCGGCTGCCAGACAGACCAGCTGTGCCGCCATCACGCCGTCTTTGTCGCGTGTGTAATCTCCATACAGATAGCCGAGACTTTCCTCAAACCCAAAGAGAAACGCGCCTGCCTCTTCCTGCCGGTTGAGACGTTCTATCTGCGCGGCGATATTCTTAAAGCCCGTAAAAACATTTTTGACGCGCACGCCGTAACGTCCGGCGATATCCTCCGTCAAAGGTGAACTGACGATGCTTTTCATCATGACCTTGTTTTTGTCCAGCTTCCTGCCGCGGACGCCCGCCGCATACACGCGGCAAACGTAATCAAACAGGAGCTCGCCTACCTGATTGCCGCTCAAATGCCTATAAGCTCCCTCATGACGTACCATCACGCCGAGACGATCACTGTCCGGATCTGTCGCTAAAAGCAGGTCCGGCCATCTTCGCGCGTCCTTTGCGGAGCCCGCGGAGGCGGTCTTCGTCTCTTGCGGCAAAACTTCGTTTCCATGATTTTCTCGATCTTCTCGCTCTGCCGCGCTGTCTGCTGTCCGCAGAGCTTCCGCGAAGGTTTCCGGATATTCCGGATTCGGAGACGGGCAGGTTGGGAAGTCTCCATTCGGCGCGTCCTGACTCTCGACGCGCAAAATCTCGCGCACACCGACGCGTTCCAGCGCGGCGAGCACATAATCACGACCGCTTCCGTTCAGCGGAGTATAGCAGATACGCAAGTCCCCGAGCGCTTTTTTGCAGTGCTCAATGTCCTCATTCCACCACAAAGTTTCTCTCTGCAGCGCCGCGAGGTATGCTTCCTTAATATCTTCTTCCAAAAAAGATATCGTACCCTCTTTTTGCGCCTCTGTCAAGTCCTTTGGCACACCTTCCCAAAAGGTTGGTTCTGCTTCCATATATTGTTCAATCAACGCCGCCTTGCGGTCATCAATTTGGTTTCCAAAATGGTCGTAAACCTTGTAGCCGTTATATTCTTTGGTATTGTGACTTGCGGTGATCATAACGCCGCCATTCAGCCCGAGCTGCCGTATCGCGAACGATACGACCGGAACCGGTGTCGGCTCTGCGAAGAGATAGCAGCGGATCCCGCTCCGCGCGAACTCCTGCGCGATACCGTCCGCATATTCCCGTGAGTTGTGCCTTGTGTCATAGCCGATTACCATCGCGGGACTCTCATAACGTTCCGTAAGATAGCGGCTGATCGCTCTCGTCGCCTTACTGAGTATGATGGAGTTGATGCGGTTTGTCCCAACCCCCATCTTGCCGCGCAGTCCCGAGGTGCCGAATCGCATGACGCGGCAAAAACGGTCCTGCAGCTCGCCTTCATCCTTTCGCGCAAGGGCCAGCTCCGCCGCCAGATCCTCCGGCAGTTCCTGTTTTTGCCAACGCGCATATTCCTGTAAATACTGTTCCATACTATCTTTATCTTATCTGTCTTTATCCGTTATCCTTCTTTTTTATTCTATGTCCCGCGCTCCGCCGCGCCTGACCGTTATCGGGGCAGCCGGCTTGCCGCTGCGCGCGGACAAAACGGGACAGCCGCTGCGCATGGCGAAGAAATGCTTCACAGATATTTTATCATATTTCACATGTTTTTTACACAGAAAAAACACAAATGCTGATTATAATTTGGGTATCAAAAAGAAAAACAGAAAGCGAGGGATTCGTGATGGATGATTGGGATAAATTTGAAACAGAAAGACCCCATACAGAGTCTTTTGACGGGGAAGAAACAACGTCGCGGCAGAATGTTTATACAGACCGAGCCGAAGCGCCGCAGAGAATAAAAAAAGAAAAGAACACCACACCTTATGTTACGAAAAAGTTTTTTGCGTTGATGTTGGTGGTCTGCATGGTAATCTCCGCCGCGATCGGCGCCGGCGCTTACGCGTTGGCAATCAGCAATTTTGGCGGCACCTCCGTAGACAAATCCGTACACACAACGTACTACAATTTGGCCAAGGCGACAGGCAGTGAGCTCTCGATTGAGGAAATCGTCGCAAAAAACGAAAATTCCGTCGTCGCGATTGAAACCGAGTCCGTCGCCACAGACACCTGGCTGCGTCAATATGTTACGCAGGGCGCGGGCAGCGGCGTCATCTACAGCGAGGACGGCTATATCATTACCAACAACCATGTGATTGACGGCGCAAGCAGCATTCAGGTCACCCTATACAACGGCAAGTCCTATCCCGCGACACTCGTCGCGACCGACGCGCAAACCGATGTCGCCGTCATCAAGATTGACGAAACAGGTTTGACTCCGGTCAGCATGGGCAGCATGGATCAGGTCTCCGTCGGCAGCTTGGCAGTTGCCATCGGCAACCCGCTCGGGACGCTTTCCGGTACGGCAACCGACGGCATCATCAGCGCGTTGGAACGCGAAATTACGATTGACGGCAAATCCATGACCTTGATTCAGACCAGCGCCTCCATCAATCCGGGCAACTCCGGCGGCGGACTCTTTGACCAGTACGGCGATCTGATCGGTCTGGTCGTCGCGAAATCCTCCGGCTCCGATGTCGAAGGTCTCGGCTTCGCCATTCCGGTTGACAAGGTTGAAAGCGTCGCGAAATCGCTGATCAAAAATGGTTATGTGGAAGGACGTCCCGCTGCCGGCATCCAGATCCAGGATCTGACCGACAGCAGTACCGCGATGCAGTACGGTGTTTCCATCACCGGCGTCTATATCATGGGCGTAACCGGGGACAACGCCAAAAAGGCGGGTCTGCAGCAAGGCGACATGGTCTACTATATCGATGATGTCAAGGTGACTGATTCCGCCACGCTGATTAAGGAAATCCAAAAGCATAAGGTCGGCGATACCGTAACTTTTACCATCGTGCGCGGCGGCGATATTCTCAAGGTTGACGTTCAGCTCGAGGACTCCGCCAAAATTCAGCAGAAACAAAACACAAAGGACAGCACCAAAGCTTCCGACAAAAACTAATTCGCTTCTCCTACAATTTTTAATATAACCGAAAAAGCTCAGCATCCTTTGCTGAGCCTTTTCATTTTATTCGGCAGGAAATATCGCTCAACGATCGTTCCAAAATCACGATGCCCGATCCAGCAGCTCTCGAATTTTGGATTTGAGCACCAAACGTCCCTGCGCGTCAATGTGGAAGGAATCTCGATAAGCAGAATCCGCCGCGTCCACCATACACAGCGGCGGGAATACGACACACCACCAGTTTTGTCCGGCACCCTCTCCGATCGTAATCGTCAGCGCCTCATAATTCCCTGCGGGGAAATAGAGGTCATCATAGTTTTTGGCCGGAATCGCGCAGACGCCGTATCGCGCACTTGCCGTATAGGCGCACCCGCTCGCGCGCAGACATTCCCGCGCCCAGGACTCAATTTCCGGCAGATGCTCTCTGATATACGCGCGGCTGATTTCGGCCTGTGCCACGCTACCCAGCCTCGCGCTTCCGGCCTCCGAGTCCTGTCTTCGCACCCTCTTCCCTTGCAGAAAAACAGCTTCCGCGTCCTGTGCCGCGCTTTCTTTTTTCGCTGCCGGCTCAGAGGCTTCCGCGCTGACGCGCGCTTCTTCCTGCAGCAGTTTGCGCGTCAGCGCGTTCTCCAGTTTACGAAATACCTCATCGCGTACCATGTACTTGATTTGCTGATCCTCTTGCTTGTCACTGTTCGCGATGACATGGAAGCGGATAATGCCCGGATATTCGTTGACGGATCCTGTATCCCAATCACCGGTTTCCTCTACCGCTGAAGGCGGCAGCTCGCCCGGCAGCACCTCTCCGCATTCGCTGACGCGCAGCCATCCCTCGGTCGCCGCCAAAAATCCCATCGCGGCGACCATCGCCAAAAGAATCATGATTCCGGTTTTGTTTTGTTTTTTTTCGTCCATAATTTTCCTCCTGATAAGAGCATTATGGACGATTTTTTCTTTTTTATACCCGCAGCGCCGATATTTCTTCGTGGGAGCTCATGCTTCCCTATTTGAGAATCAGCAGTTTTTGTCCCGGCCGCGGATTTTCCTCCGCGAGCTGATTGATTTCGATGATCGCGTCCACCGTACTTTTATATTTTTTGGCGATCTCCCAAAGCTGATCGCCCTCCCTGACAATGTAGATCACCATCGGCGCCGGCTGCCGCGCGCCGCTTCCTTCCGCGAATGCCGGATTCGTCAGCAGTCGAATCACGCTCTCCCGCGTCACCTCCGTCATAACCAGTACGTTCGCGCTGCATTCGAGCTGCTTCCCATTGATCTTTTCTGCCCAAAGCTCCTTGATAAAGATCTGCTCGCGAATGCTCTCGCTGCCTTCTAGCTGCGGCAGACTCGTTACCACGCGAAACGGCAGTTCCTCCGTTACGCTGAACAGCTGTCCTGCTGTTTCCGGGTTTCCACCGCACAGACAGAGAAGTCTGACAGACAGCTTTCCCTCCGTAACAATCTTGCCCTGCTCGCAGCGGCTGTGTCCATCCAAAACCCTTCCCTCTGTGTACAGAACCCGCGCGAGCTCGCTCTCCGGCAGCTCCGGTGAAAAAATCTCCCGTAAGGAAGCCTCTCCCATCGTCGTTCCGATCAGTGTGCAGCAGGGTTCCTCCTGATAATCACACAAAAAATCTTTTTCCCTGTGATAAGCGTCCACGACGACAGCCCGTTCCGTATTGCGGTAGATTTCGACTTCGGTCAGAAGATCTCCTTCCAGGCGCAGAATTTCTTCCCCATCTTCTCCGCGCGCCGGCTTAACCCTAAGGTCACTGCCATCGAAGACAATCTGACTGCCCGCGCCCGCGACCCCGCCGCCATGCAGCGGAATAAACTGCGTGAATTCCACCTTTTCGCGCGCCTGATGCAGATCCTCGCAATATTCGCCATCTTCTCTGCAGCGATACAAAAGATTGACACAGACAAAGCCGCTGATTACCACCTTTTCTTCTGTCACCTGTTTATAATTCTCTACCACCGCGATGCTCTGACAGAGGACCGCTTCCGGCGGGTATTCTGTCTTGATATCCAGATCTTCACAGATATGCAGGGTATCACTTCTTCTCTGCGCGACGTTGGTCATTTCGATTTTTTCCCGCCGCGTCTGAATCTCTTCTCCGTTGATGCTTTCAAAAAGCGCCGGATTGCGGTCGACATACTCGCGGATGCAGAGTGCCAAAAAAATCTTGACGCGATATTTTCTCTCGTTAATGACCATGTACTCGATTTTTTCGACATGAATCTCCAGTTGCAGCGTGGATTCCGGCGTCAGCGCGATATGGCACTGTTCCTGAAACGGCACTCGCGTCTGCACCGAAATCACGGTTTCCGCACCCTCCTGTTTTTCAGGAAGATAGAGCGTCTGCAGTTCGATTTCACCGGAGAGACTCAGGGAATCCTCTCCCTTCTCTACGGGCCCGAGACGGCGGTTCGACGGGCGCGGCGTTCCGTCAATCAACAAAATTCTCGCGAGATCCGGCTTGGTATCCGGCACCAGGATGTCCTCTTCTATGGTAATCATCGTTTTGGGCTTTTGGCTGATGTTGGTGAGCTGTACCTCGGTATAGACGGCCTCTTTGCCGACGGGCGTGATGACGCGCTCCTCCATTTCCTTTGCCGGCACCATCGCGTACTCCGGAATTTCCTTTTCGTAGGTCATAGCTTTTCCCCTTTCCAGATTTGGTCTTGCTACAATCTATTCCAAAACGCGTCCGCTTATGCCTTGTAAGACAAAAAGAAGGCCTATTGGCCTCCTTTGACGATTTTTTCTCCCTGCAGCATGACAAACTCCTTGAGTCTGGCTAAATGCTCGTTTGCTTCCTTTCTGGCTTTTTCGACATTGCCGTTCATGATGGCTTCTTCGATTTCCTGGTGTTCCAGCGGTTGATTCTTGTATCTCGAAAAATCATCGTAGTAGATGTAGCGAAAACGCAGCGCGAGCTCCTGCACCTGTGAAATCATCTGAATCAGCGTCTTATTTCCGCTGCAGTCTACGATAATCTTGTGGAAATTCTCATCCCATTTGATGATCTCGGAAGTATCCTCGGATTCAATCGCTTGTTTATAAGCGTCGGTCGCCTCCTGCAGCTTAAGCTTTTCTTCCGGCGTAATTCTGGACGCGGCCATACCGGCAGCCAGACTTTCCAGATATTGTCTGACCTCCAGCACGTCAACCATCTCCTTGATGGAGATATCGGACGCGTAAGCGCCTTTGCGCGGCTCGATCGTTACCAGTCCTTCCTTTTCCAGTTTCCGAATGGCTTCTCTGACCGGCGTGCGGCTCACGCCCATGTCATCTGCAAGTTCCACTTCCATCATTCTGTGTCCGGGTGCGATCTCTCCCTTGAGAATTTGTCGTTTCAATTCTTCGTACACGATTTCCCGCAACGGCTTGTGATTCTGCAAATCAAAATTCAGCATTTCCTCTACCTCGAAATTCTTTCATACCTTTACTACATCTTTTACATCTTTTATCTGATTGTATCCGCCCAATAGGCTTCAAAACCGGCCTTCCTGATCTCCACGCAGGCCTGCTTCGCCGCGCGGTACGAATCGTAAACGCCGATGACGGTCGGCCCGCTCCCGCTCATAAGAACCTTGCGCGCGCCGTCGGTTGCCGCGATTTTGTCCTTCAGTTCATTCACTCTCGGATAACGCGGCAGGGTATAATTCTCCAAAACATTGATCATATTTCGGTAGATTTCTTCATCCTTTTTTTGTCCCAATGCTTTTTTTAACTGCTGCAAGTCCGGATGCTCGGTAATTTCGCAAGTATCAATTCCCGCAAAGACCTCCTTCGTCGAAACTCCAAATGCAGGCTTGGCGAGTAACAGATATTTACGCAAGCCGACACGCAGACCTCGCAGTTCCTCGCCGCGTCCGGTCCCCCACGCGCAGCGATACGGTGTATTTTGCACCAACACGCAGAACGGAATATCGGAGCCCATCGTCGCCGCGATTTCGCACAGTTTTCGTGTATTGCAGCGCAGCTTCCAGAGGCGGTTTAAACCGATCAGTACGGCCGCGCAGTTTCCGCTGCCACCGCCCAGTCCGGCCGCGACCGGAATCCTTTTTTCAATATGGATGCGCAGCGTCCCCCGCGGCGTATACCCTCTTTGTTTCGCTTCTTCGAGCATAGCCTCCGCCGCCCGATACGCCAGATTTCTACGGTCTGTCGGAAGATACGGCTTCGTCGTCGTCACGATGATGTGCGCGGGCTCAGCCGCGTCCGCGCCATCCTCCGGCTGCCAGCTGATTTGGATCAGATCTGCCAGCGATACCCGCTGCATGATGGTATCTACGCTGTGGTATCCATCCGGTCTGATACCGGTCACATCGAGTGCCAGATTGATCTTCGCATAAGACCGGAGTTCCAGTTCTCTACGCTCCCGTATGGCATGCATAGGTTCACCTCTTTCACTTTCGCGGTCGTTTCTATTCAACGCTATGTTAGACGAAATGAGAGGAACTTGCCCTCTCATCGGTCTGCTATTTATTTCTTTTTGCTCTTGCCCTGTGCTTTTTTGCGCGCGGCTCTGGCTTCTTCTTCGGCGTTTTTCGCTTCTGCCAGCGCTTTTCTGCCTGTCTTGTACTTCGCTCCGGCCGCAGAGATCGGACGAGGACCTTTCACATGGTAGTTGCCGTCGTCTTCTTCCTCATCATCCTCTTCTGCCTCGGCCTTCTTCGCGAGCTTCGCGGCTCTCTTTGCCTTCTCGCGCTGATCCTTTTCCACGATTTCTTCTACGGATTTACCCGTTCTCTTCGCTTCTTTATACGGATTGACCTTTTCTTCTCTCTGTCTTTCGGCTTCTTCCTTCGCGGTTTTCTTCATGCTGCGCATGGTAAATACCATGATACCGCCGTACATGACGACCATCATCAGGATATTGACCAGCGTGTTAGCCTGCTGGTTCATCGTGCGGAAGGTTATGCTTTGATCGGCGCCGAGCGTGCTGCCATCGTCAGCCGTAAGATCCTTGGAAATTTTCAGCGTATATTCGGTATTGCTCTCTACCTTGACGGAACTGTCCGCCGTATTATCAAGCAGTACCAGGATGATACCCTTGACGCCTTCCTCGGTTACGTCCTCTTTCGGTACATAAAGTACCATCAGCGGCAGGCTCTTTCCCTCCGGATCCACCAGCTGGAACGCTTTGTCGTTGGTCTTTTTCAGAACTGCCTCCGAAAATTCAGCGTCGAAATACAATTTCACCCCGACGTTCTCCATCGCGGTACCGGTCGCCCCATCCTTCGGATAGGCTTCGACAAGTTTGAAATTTCCCGCGGAAGCTCCGTCAGCAAAGCAAACTGCTGTGCAAAGCATGATTGTTACGATTACTAGGCTTAAAATACGGCCTGCTCTTTTCATTATTTTGTTTCCTCCGATTCCTCTTCTTTTGTGTTTTTTTTGGCGGCTCTCAGTTCACGAAAAAAGTCGCGGACAATACCGCCGCATGCCTCTTTGAGGGGGCCGTCCTCTATTTCGATAACCTCCACATAGTGGTTGAGCTTTTTTTCCTGTACGATGTTAAACACCGATCCGCAGCCTCCGGCCTTTGGATCCATCACGCCGATATAGAGCTTCTCCACGCGTGCCCAGACGATAGCACCCGCGCACATGCTGCATGGCTCCATAGTTACATACATGCTGCAGCCGGTCAGACGTTTCCATCCCAAAGTTTCCCCCAGGTATTTCCCCGCCTGCCTGATCGCGAGAATCTCCGCGTGCGCGGTCGGATCCTTTTGGGTCAAGGTCATATTATGTCCGCGGCCGATGATAACGCCGTCCTTTACGATGACCGCGCCAATCGGAATTTCTCCCTGTTCCCGCGCGGCTCTGGCTTCTGCTAAAGCCTCGGTCATGAACTTTTCCATACTTTTATCATCATACCACACTCGCGCAGATTATTCAACCATTTTTGCGTACTGCATCCAGTACAATTTGCGCGTTCACGCGTCAAAATCTGCCGCTTCACGCGGATTCGGATTTTCTCACACCTCTGACAACGCCAAGGTCTTCGCGTCCACCCGCGCGATCCAATATCCATAAAGATATTCCGCCATCGTATCGTCCAGTTCCGCCAGTTCCTCATATAACTCCGCTCCGCCCCGTATTGGCTGCCAAAGGGTAAACCCTGTTTTGCCGCCTGCCGGCTGCTCTGCCCGCAGGAAGCGGCCCGGAATCCCCACAAAACTGTCCTGACCGTTTTGCCCGATTAAAAAATGTCCATGTTTGCGCGCCTGCGCCTCGCCTTCGGGACAAAACTTTTCCAGAAGCGCGATTTGCGTTTGACGGTGCCAGCAGGCTCCTGTCTCGTCCTGATCAAAAATATCCGCGGCAGGATGAGTCCCTGGTTGCCGCCGCGCTTCCGCTTCCGTCACCGTCTCTTTCTGCGTGTCTCGCGCTTCTGTTTCATCAGCTTCGCTTGCATTCGTCTGTCCCATCCTCTGTTTTTGCAGCAGCTGACTCAAAAAATACATGATATACGGCCCGTACTGACTTCCCATCTCCACCCCTCTATCCTTTGCCGCAAGCACAGACTTGCGGATTCCTTCTTTTTTTAGTAAAATAGATGTACAGCGGGCACAGCGCCGTCTTCGCGCGGCTGCCGCTCGCCGGATTCACTCGTCCGCGACCGTGTAATTTCGGTTTCGGCCGCGCAAACAATTGTTACTATATCATATGACGACAGGGGGGCTTCTTATGATGATGGATATTCTGGTTTTGATTCTTTTTAGTCTGACGATTTTTTTCGCCATGCGCAAGGGTTTTGTGATGACCGTCGTCAGCTTTCTGCGCGGTATCGCGACTGTCGTGATCGCGTGGTTCTTCTGCGACGATCTCGCCGCCCTGCTTCTCGAAAAGACCGAATTGGGTCTCGCGCTCACGGACAAAATCCAAACCGGTCTGCATGAAAAATGGACCGCCTCCCGCGTTTACGAAATACTGCCGGAGCTGTTCAAAGAAAGCGCGGACGCCTCCGCCTCTTCTGTTATTACCGACAATACGGACAAGCTGGCGAACCTGCTGCTGATGATACTCTGCTTCTTCTTGATTTTGATCGCGCTGCGTCTGCTTCTGTCGCTGCTTACGCGCGCTTTCTCGCACGAATACCGCGGCGGCTTTGTCGGCGCGCTTGACTGGTTTCTCGGTATCCTGATGGGAATTCTCCTGGGCGCGCTTTCTGTGCTCCTGTTTTTGGCGCTGCTGTTTCCGCTGGTCGGTATCTTCTTGCCTTCGTATTGCGATACTGTCGCCGGATGGATGGAAGGCTCCTATTTCGCCGCGGATCTCTATAACAACAATCTGCTGTTGATTTTAATGCGCGACTTCTTGCAAGCTTAAAAGCGCGCGCAGCAAAGTACAGATTTCTATGCGCGCATGGCACTCACGCAAGAGGGTTGCTTCGCAAGTGCTTGTCGATATTTCGAATTGATATTTCGAAAATGTCGCGGGCAATCGTTCCTTCATCGTAAAAAATCGGCAGGACTCTTACGTTCGTCTGCCGATTTTTTTGCGCTTGCCCCGCGTTTAGCTTGCTGCCCGCGGGGCTTTTTTCTTTATTTGAAGGACGCGCCTCTATCTGCCTCTGCGTCCCGCTCCGCCGCCGCGGGTTGTCCCGCCGCCGCCGCGTCCGCTGCCGGTCGGCCTGCTCGAAGACGACGACCTGCTGATTGTCGGACGGCTGCCGGAGGATGGTCTCGCGGCTGCCGGACGACTGCTGCTCATGCTGCCGCCGGAGGATGGCCTGCGCGCCGGCGCGGCCGGTCTGCTGCTTGACCGCCTGCCTGCGAGCCCTCCAAAAGAGCTCTCCCTGCGGTCATTCGCTGAGAACGGCGGCGGTCCCGGCGCCCGTTTGCGTCCGGAACTTCTCATCGGCGGGATATAGACTGTACTGCCGCGGCGCCTTCCGCGCCCGGAGCCCGCGGCGCGGATAATCCCTCGAAGCAGACTGAATACCAGCCAAAGGATTGCGATGAATACGATCAGCATGATAATCCCTGTAATCACCGTCCAAAACGTCCCGCCGCTCTCCGCCGCGTCTTCATCCGCGGGAGTTCCGCCGGTCGCCGCGTCACCGCCGTAATAGTTATATACCGTATCAAACAGCGCGTCGAAGGTCTTTTGGACGCCGCTGTCATAATCTCCGGCCGCGAAGTCATCTTCGAGATTCTCCCAAAGAATATCGCCGATGTCCGCGCTCGGCAGCGCGTCCTCCAAGCCCTTTCCCTGCACGCACCAGTAGTTATCCTCTCCTATGGCAAGCAGCAGCAGCACGCCGTTACCCTTTTGCGCGTCGCCGATCTTCCAGGCGTTAAAGAGCTTGTAAGCATAATCCTCGATATCCATGCCGTCCAAAAAATCCGTCGTCACGACGACAATCTGCGCGCCGCAGGCGTTTTCGAGCATACCGTTCTGCTCTATGATATAGTCCTCCGTCTGCTGTTCCAGCACATCCGCGAAATCTGCCGCGTAGAACGGATCCGGCGCGGTTGGGATCGCCGCGAAGGCGCTGCCGCAGGCAGCCAGTGCCGCCAAAATTATCGTCAGCAGCGCTGCAGTCATTTTTCGTTTCATTCGCATCCATCCTTTCTGTCAAAGCGTTTTCCCCTGTTTTTTGGAGCGCGGAAACGGCATCAGCGTGAGACAGGCGCCGCCTGAATCGGGGTCAAAGCCGCAATTAGGTTCGCAGGGAACTTTTGCAGGATCCGATTGTAATCTGCCGCGTAGCTGTAATACGGGTCATGGCTGATGGTGTCGCCGCGCGAGTTAAACTCCGTGTACAGACGCTGCCGATAGCTTTCATCTTTATCGGAAAGGTTTTTCTCTCCCAGCTCTCGGTACAGTGCCTCCATCGCGGTTTCCATACGGATATTGGCCGCGAATAATGCGGAAACATCCCCGTCCGCCCGGGTATAAGCGTTGACTGCGTCCGCCGCTTCCCGCGCCGCGGCATCCTCTGCAGCGAGATATTTTTTGGCGACAGTCTGCAGATTGGTCAGCGCGCCGGCGCGCTCCGCCATATCCTTCGCGACGCAGACGCCGTCTCCATCCTCTCCGAGAAAGAATACATCTGACGCCTTCTGATACGCTCCGGCAAGTCCTTTATACCCGCCGAGCAGGAATCCGCAGACAACCAGCACCAGCATCAGCCCGATGCAGATCCCTCTGTTCTCTAATATTTTCATATGTTTAGCCTCTGAATTCCAACATCTTATCCTTCAGCTGCGTTTCGATATTCATCAGCTCCACTTCCGCGGCCTTGCGTTTCGCTCTGCCGTCGTTCTGGATCTTCACAACTTCATCCAACGTATCGATCAGCATCTGATTGGTGTGTTTGAGTGTTTCGATATCCACGATACCGCGTTCGGACTCCTGCGCGACGCCGACGGTAGTCTGTTTGAGCAGCTCCGCGTTCTTTTTGAGCAGTTCGTTGGTGGTATCGGAAACCGCCTTTTGTGCCTGCATCGCCTGCTCGCTGTGCGCAAGCCCCAGCGCAAGCACCATCTGGCTCTTCCACAGCGGAATCGTATTGAGTAAGGTGGTCTGAATCTTTTCGACCATCAGAGTGTCGTTATTTTGAATCAATCTGATCTGCGGTCCCATCTGCAGGGAAACGGTTCTGGTCAAATCCAGATCGTGCAGTTTCTTTTCGAAGCGGTTCGCCAGGTTCGCGTAATCGTTCGCCGCCTGCGCGTCCTCCATCGCGCCGGTTTCCGCGGCCTTTGCCTGCATCGCCGGAATCGTCACATTCTGCACTTCTTCAAGCTTTTTCTTGCCTGCCACGATGTATAAGGAAAGCTGCTTAAAGTTGGTCATATTCGCCTTGAACATTTCGTCCAGTACCGCGATGTCCTTGGTCAGCGTAATTTGATGACCTTCCAGCACGTCCACGACCTTCTCGACATTGACCTCTGCCTTGTCATACTTCGCCTTGAGCTCCGCGATGCTGGCCCCTGCTTTTTTGAAAAGACCGAAGAAGCCTTTTTTCTGTTCGTTCGGGTCGAAGCCCTTCAGTTCCACCACTAAGCTGCTGAGGGTATCGCCGACAGAGCCGAGGTCCTTCGTTCTGACTTTTTCCAGTGCCATGTCTGAGAACTGGCTAATCTTCGCCTGCGCGTCCGCGCCGTACTGCAGGATATGGTTCGCGTTGCTGATATCGATCTTTGCCGCGAAATCGTCTACTGCCTTTTTCTCCGCGTCGGTCAGCTGAATCTTATCCTCGATGTTGACCTCTTTGACCGTTTCCGGCTGTGCAGATGCCTCTACCATCATTTGGTCGAGCTGCGTTTCTTCCTCGCCCGGCAGAACCAGCACAGGCATTTCCGTTTCCTTCGTATCGACGGTAGCTTCCATTGTTTTCATTTCATCAGACATTTTCGTTTCCTCCATTCGTTTCCTTTAAAATATCGTCAAAATTCATTTTGTTTACGCCTTCGGCATCCTTGTTCATCAGCTGCCGCAGCACTGTGATATCGGTTTCGATGCTCATTTTATCATCCTCAAACATATCGTCTAAATACTGTTTGAGACTTTCATCAATCTTTTCCAGGCCGCTTTCGATGCTGGCCATCGTCGCGGAAATGTTGCTGCCGTCAATTCCCTGCTGTTCCAGATTGATATAGTTTTTGACTAAATCCGTAATCATCGGTACATAGTGTACCGCGACCTTCCGAATCTTGCCGCGGTCCTTTGGATTCTGCTCCAGATTATCCGCGAGCTTCTGCAAGGTGCCTGCCATGCTTTCGACATGTTGCCCCACCTTGTCGCTGCGGATCTGCGACTGCAGCGTGTGAAGCTGATCTCGTCCGGCATCCAGCAGCTTGGAGATTTCCTCTGTTCGCTGGCGTACCGGCGTCACAATGGGCATCGCCGCGACCTGCTTTGCACGCGCGCGTTCCAGCGCGACCAGAACTGCGATTGCGATGAGCAGAGCTGTCAGCAGTGCCCACAGCCGATACATCGGCAGCAGCATAGCAAATACAAAGAAAACCGCGCCGCTGGCAAGATAAGGAAGTCCCGCGGGCATGGGTTGTTTCACCGCTTGCTTTTTATCGATTTCCGCTTTTTGTTTTTCGTTTCGCGCCTCCATACGTCACTCTCATCCTTCCATCGCTGAATTATATTTCCGCTTCTATTTTACTATATCTTCCTTTTGAGCGCAAGAAAAAAAGCACAAAGAAAAGGAGTGCCGCAGCAGACATTTTTGTCTTTCGCAAACACTCCTCATTCGGTTTGGTGATTTGTGGCAGGCTCGAACTGCCGACCTCTTGGTTGTCACCCAAGTGCTCTCCCAGCTGAGCTAACAAATCTCGATTTCGCGGAGAGTCGCAACGCTCCGCGAAAAGATCATCGAATTAGTCAGCAACGTAAGGAAGCAGCGCCACGATTCTTGCTCTCTTAATCGCAGTCGTCACTTCTCTCTGGTGCATCGCGCAAGTACCTGTGATTCTCTTTGGCAGGATCTTGCCTCTTTCGGTCACATATCTCTTTAACTTTTCTGTGTCCTTATAGTCGATTTTTTCTGTCTTGTCTGCGCAGAATTGGCATACTTTTTTTCTTCTCATGCCACCGCCGCGTCTCTTATCCATCATAGTTCTTATCTCCTTTCTCTTAGAACGGGATATCTTCGTCAATCGCGGAGAAGCCTTCCGGCGCCGCGTCGAACCTCGGTGCAGCTTCCTGCGTCTGCGCTCTCTGACCGCCTGCAGGTCTGTCGCCCCATTCTAAAAATTCTACTCTGTCAGCTACGACATCCGTGGTGTAGACGGTTACGCCGTCCTTGTTGGTATAGCTTCCGGTCTGGATCCTTCCCTGAACCCCTACCAGTCTTCCTTTTGCAAGAAAACGCTCGCAGTTCTCAGCCTGCTTCCCAAAAACAGTTACTCTCGGAAAGTCCGTCTGCTTCTCCGCTCCCGCTCTGACCGGTCTGTCGATCGCGACGGTGAACGTGCAGACTGCCATCTGCGTTCCTGCAGTATATCTCACTTCAGGATCTCTGGTCAATCTTCCGATCAATACTACACTGTTCATGCTACACCTCGTTTCTACTGCGCATCATTGTTGATGATGATGTGTCGAATCACGTTATCGGAAATCTTCAGTCTTCTGTCGAGCTCCTTCGGTAATGTCGGATTGCCCTTGAAGTCAACAACTACATAGTATCCTTCCTCTTTTTTGTTG
This sequence comes from uncultured Eubacteriales bacterium, assembly GCA_900551415.1. GTDB lineage: Bacteria > Bacillota > Clostridia > Peptostreptococcales > Anaerovoracaceae > CAG-238. The sequence continues at coordinate 2,032 of URWB01000021.1, read as the reverse complement.
ATCGGATACGCGAGTTTTCTCATTCCCCAAACGTCTACTTTTTCGACTTCACCATCTGCAGCGATGATGGACTGTACAGTTTCTACTGTTGCGTCCTTCTTCTCGTCTTCCAAAGCAGCATCGATAATGAACATAACTTCATAATTCGTCATTTTGTCACCTCCCTGTGGACTATATGGCGACGCTCTCCGCCGGGCTCCGCATGAAGCGGTTCCCTGCGTTCTCGTCGCAGAGATCTGCGCGAAGAAACTCGCGCTTAATTATTATACTATATCTACAGCAAAAAGCAAGCATTTTTTGCTATGCATGTCTGTGCTCCACAATTGGAAGAAAATCCCTACTAAAGAGCCGCAATCTCCTCCTGCGTCAGCCCGGTATTCTTCGCAATGACATCGATTGGAATGCCGGAGTTTTTGAGATTCTTCGCAATCTCGCGTTTCTCCTGCGCCGCGCCTTCGCTGCGTCCTTCTTCACGCCCAGCTTTCTCACCATCCGCATAGGCTTCGCGCGCTCGGATCTCCGCAAATTCTTCTACTGTGATCTCATGAAACAGCATGCCTGTTACCTCTCTGCTATGTTTGTGCAGAAAATCCGCGATCAAGCCCTCGTCCATGCACGCTTTCACTGCCGTATCGATGGCTTGTTTCAAATCGCCGCCGTTTGCGCCTAATTCCTCTTGGATATGGTACAGCAGTTTGCTGTAACCCAAAAGTGACGGACTTCTCTGCAATATTTCGCTATCCTTATTGGTCCGGACGCTGAGCGGCTCTGTCTACGCCTGACGGCTTGCCAATCGCCTTCGCTCGGACATCTGTCTTTCATCAGCTCTGCATGCGCTGGCGCTTTGCACTCGCTGTGACAAGGACATTATAATTCAAGTTAATGAGATTGACAACCAGCTCAAGTGAATTTTCTTTTGGCTCGGCCAAAAAACTTTCCGACAAGCGCAGGGTCTTGCGCGACCATGCCTCCATGCCCACATAGAACACGTAGAATTCTGGCGCAGGAAATTTCACTAAATGCCGTCCGTAAAGTCCTTCTCTGCCTGCGAGGTTCTCTAAGGTGCGGTTGACATAGCCGAGGCATCGCATCGGAATGTTCATATTGATTGTGCTTTGACATTCTGACATCACCAGATAACGGTCGTTAACAACAAAGCTAAGGTCATTGTTGCGGTCGATATAAATGGCATTTTTGAGCGTCGTATAGGTAAGTTCCGTATCCGGCGGCAGATTCTCCCCAGTGACGGCATTATACAGTTCAATGGCTCTCTGGGGCTCTGAAAACAGCAAACAAAAAGTTGAATCCTTGTGATTACGCTGCGGTTTCTCACCCATGCGGCTCTGTGAATAACTCGGATTTGATAATTGATTTTTCCTTTTCTTTTTACGCTTCGCTGACTTTTGACTCATGGCACAACACTCCTATGGTTTTCTACATTTGTAAATATTTTCTTCCATTTTATCATGAGTCAATTGGTTTTTCAAGTATTTTTCTTATATATTTTTACAGAAATTATTTTACAAGCTGAGTGTAAGGAAAATCCGGGTAGTCAAAAAACAGCAGAGGACTGCAAAGTGTACACCCGCTCTGCAGTCTCTGCTATCATCAATTGATGTTCCTGAAATCATTGATGTCTTGTGATATTGTTGTGTGTCCGGGTGATCCGGTTTGCCTGATTTAAGCTGGCTACCCGGATTTTATTTCCCTTTCGTCCAAGTTCTGCTTGCGTATTTGCACTGCTTGAGCGCAGTCTTCGCCGCAAGCTTACCATTCGCATCGTAAACGCGAACTTGCACTTTGTAATAATATTTCTTGCCTTTCTTGCCGCTGGTATTGGTGTAAGAAGCGGTTTTCTTTGTCACTGTGGACTTGTAGGAAGCTACCTTCTTCGTCGAGCGATAGAAGCGGTATTTTACCGTATAACCCGCGTCTTTCAGCTCTTTGATGATCGCCTTATCCTGCTTGTCGAGGCTGACGGTGACTTTGACGTTCTTCTTCGCGGTCTTCGCGGAACGTGCCACCGGTGTCA
>URWB01000020.1 GCA_900551415.1 uncultured Eubacteriales bacterium | reverse complement strand
CGGTACCCTGTTTCTGGATGAGATCGGAGAGCTTTCCTTGATGGCGCAGGTGAAGCTTCTGCGTGTCCTGCAGGAACATGAATTCATGCGTGTCGGCGGAAACAGCACCGTAAAAGTGGATTTTCGATTGATCGCGGCGACCAATAAGGACCTGCGTGAGGAAGTGGAACAGGGAACTTTCCGAAAGGATCTGTATTATCGGCTGAACGTAGTGCAGCTGCAGGTGCCTCCGCTTCGCAGACGGAAAGAAGACATTTTGAACTTTGCGGAGTTTTTTATTGCCAAATTCTGTGCGGAACAGAACAAGCCAATGTGCAGGATCGATGAAAAGACGAAGACGGAAATGCTTGCTTATGACTGGCCGGGAAATGTGCGGGAACTGGAAAATGTGATGCAGAAAGCCGTGCTTTTTTCCAAAAATGGCTGGATTCAAGTGGATCTGCATAGGGAAAGAGAACACGTTTTTTTCGGATCGGATTCGGCTGTCGGTGAACAGGAATTATGGAGCGATCCACAGCGTCCGCTTGTTCTGACACCGCAGTCGACCAAAGCACAGCAGCCGCGGTCAACGGAAGTAAAACTGCCGCAATCGGCCGGAACCCAACTGCCGCTACGTACGGAGTTCCGAACGCTGGAAGAGATGGAACGCGCCTACATTGAAGAGGTGCTCTCTCACTGCGGAGGCAAGATAGCCGGCAAGGGCGGAGCCGCGGAAATCTTAGGCATGAAACGCACAACCTTGATCTCCCGCATGGAGAAACTCGGTATGCGCAAAACACCTACAGGATCCCAAATGAGATAAAGTTGGAGATCAGGTAAGCGACAGCTGCCATCACGCAGGCAAAGGAAATGACCTTGGATTTGACTTTGGACTCCTTGTCAAACACAGCCATGGAAACGATCCATGCGACGACAAGGGTGATCAGGGCGATCAGGGTCATTTTGTTTATGATCGCCGCGTGGCCGCGCAGGAAGAAACAGGCGATCGCCACGATCAGAACGGTAATGCTGTATTTGAGCCAGCCGCCGCGGTTGAAGATCACCGGGATCAGCAGTGCGGCCCAGATGACGCCCAGCAGCAGACATTTTAAGATCAGAATGAGAATCGCATCCATAAAAAACCTCTTTCGTTTCGTATTTTTCCCGAGAAAATGATACCACAAAGCAAGGCCTCGCTGCAATATCTATTTGCTTTTCTATCCGTTTTCCAGTAAAATAGAGATAGAAGAACCGCGGATGCCGGGGGATTGCCGGCGCAAAATGACCGGGCAGGCAGAGCACGCGGACGACAGGAGGACAAAAAGCAAATGGCACAGCTATATTATCGATACAGCACGATGAACGCGGGCAAGTCGATCGAACTGATCAAGGTTGCATATAATTACGAGGAACGCGGCAAGCAGGTTTTGACGCTGATTCCGGCAACGGACGATCGGTACGGAACCGGACTGATCACCTCTAGAATCGGGATTCAGCGGGAGGCGATGATCGTAGGCGATGACACCAATATTTTGGAACTGTATATGCGGGAAAGCGAGAAGCGCAAGATTGACTGCGTACTGATCGATGAGTGTCAGTTCCTCAAAAAGCATCATGTGCAGGAACTGGTGGAGATCGTGGACAGCTTCGATGTGCCGGTGTTGGCTTACGGACTCAAAAACGACTTTCGCAACGAGTTGTTTGAGGGGTCATACTATATGCTGATATACGCGGATAAGATCGAAGAAATCAAGACGATCTGCTGGTGCGGCCGTAAGGCGACGATGGTAGCGCGTATCGTTGACGGACAGTTTGTCAAGCAGGGCGAACAGATTGTAGTCGGCGGGAACGACATGTATGTATCGCTCTGCCGCAAGCACTATAACGACGGTCGATTGGGTCCGGACAAATAACAGGCGCGCGACGCCTCGCCGGCAGGCAGCTTCGGGCAGAAAGAGAGCAGCATACGTGCGGGACGGACGCCGAAAACGGCAGGGACAAAGACCGGGAAGATGACAAAGACAACGGAGTATGGAGGAAAAGATTTGATTGCGAGGAGTAGAGAACGGAGAAAGTTTTTTTGGGGATTGGCGTTACTCGCGGTAATCTGCTGTATTTTTTTGATGAGCGCGCAGTTTGCCTTCGCGGCAGGGCAAACCGGCACAGTCGCGACAACGGCGCTGAATATCCGCAGCGGTCCGGGTACGAGCTACCGGTCGATGGGGCTGTTGTCCATCAATAAAGAAATCAATATTTTGGATACGGTGACCGGAAACGACGGTAAGACGTGGTACTACATGGAATATAACGGAATCAACGGCTATGTCGCGGCGGAATTCATCGTGATAAGCAGCCATGAGGAATATGAAACCGACGCAAAATTTGAAGCTTATTTGGACGCGCAGGGCTTCCCGGAGAGCTATAAGCCGTATCTCAGGACGCTGCACGCGAAATATCCGAACTGGAATTTTCGAGCGGCGCGGACGGGGCTGTCGTGGAACGATGTGTTGGAGCGTGAGGGAAAGCTAGGCAAATCACTGGTTTCGTCGTCCGCACCTTCCTCGTGGAAATCCCAAGCCGCGGGAGCCTATGACCCACAGACGGGCAAGTATACCAGTTTTGACAGCGGAGGCTGGGCAGCCGCTTCGGAGAAGATCATCGCCTACTATCTGGATCCGCGGAATTTTATCAATCAGATCGGAATCTTTCAATTCCTGACCCATACCTATGACGCGGAGACCCAGACGAGCGCGGGACTCGCGGCGGTCGTTTCCGGCACATTTTTGGACGCGGCCTTCCCGGAGACGGGCTTTGCGACTTATGCCGATGCGCTGATGGAAGCAGGCAGAACGGCAACAGTCAATCCTTATGTACTCGCGTCGATGATTCTGGTCGAGCAGGGCACATCCGGAACGGGAAAATGTATTTCCGGCACTGTCAGCGGCTATGAGGGCTATTACAATTATTATAATATCGGCGCGTATAAGACCGCCTCGATGAGCGCGGTGACCCGCGGCCTTTGGTACGCTTCGCGAAGCGGAAGTTATCAACGTCCCTGGGACGGCCACTTTGCTTCGCTGCTGGGCGGCGCGCTGTTTTACAGCGAGAACTATGTGAAGCAGAACAAAAATACGCTCTATTTCAAAAAGTGGAACGTGATGAACGGCTTGGAAGATGTCGGAGAGGGGCAGTATATGACCAATGTGCAGGGAGCCGAAAGCGAGGCGGCAGCACTGCGCAAGGGCTATCTCAGCCTGCTCGACAGTCCGATGATTTTTGAAATCCCGATTTACAGCGGGATGCCTGACGCTGCCTGCAGGAAACCAAGCGGAAACAACACGTCTTCGCAGCCGGAACTGCCAAAAGAGGAAGAACCGAAGATAAAAAAAGAACAGACGGTGACGACGAATTACACCAGGTACACGCGGAAAGTTACCGATAAGGGCTTCAATCTGAACGCGAAGACGGACGGGGACGGAGTTTTGACTTATGCCTCCTCCGATGACCGCATCGCTTCCGTAGACCAAAGCGGGCAGGTGCGGGTCAACGGCGTGGAAGGTGTGGTAACCTTTACGGTAAGCGCTTCCGAAACCGAAACCTGCAAGGCGGGCAGCAAGATTGTGACGCTGACGGTAAAAAAGAGCGAAGAGCAGCAGGAAGCGGAACGTTTACAAAAAATGCTGACGCTTGCGGACGCGATTCGCCTAAAAGCGTCCTCAACGAAGAACGCTGGCGGCAGTATTCAGGTGAAACTGACCATCACGCAGGGTGATATCGCGGCGATCGAGGATCTTGGCTATACGGTCAAGTACAAATATTATCGCTCCGAGAAGAAGAACGCGGACTATCGTTCCAAGGTGGAGAAACAAACCTTGACACCGTATGTTAACACCGCGGGCATTAAAAATACGCGCTATTACTATAAGTCGCGCGTCATGATCTATGACGCGGATGGCAGCCTGGCGGCATATACAAGACTGGATCGATGCAGCTATGCGTGCAGAATCTGGACGAAGGAATGAGGAATGCCTATGAACGAATTCTTAAACTTCTTTGAGGGATTGACCACCGGGGCTGTGGCAGTGAAGCTGATTTTGGCGACCCTGCTCGGCAGTTTTGTCGGCATGGAGCGTGCCAACAAGCGGTATGCCGCCGGCATTCGAACTTTCGCGCTGGTAAGCCTTGGATCCGCGCTGGCGACGATTACAGGAATTTACTTCGCGCAGATGTCCGGTGACGCGGCGGATATCGGACGTGTTCCGGCGCAGATCTTGGCCGGTATCGGTTTTTTAGGCGCGGGGACGATCATCGTCACCGATCGCAGACAGATTCGAGGTCTGACAACCGCGGCGGGCCTTTGGGTTACGGCGGCGATGGGTATCGCCATCGGCGCGGGACTGCTTTGGCCGGCGGTCATCTGTTTCTGTCTGATTCTGATCACAAACTACTATCTGCACTACATGACGCAGTATGTTGAAAATCATACCAGGGTCGTAGATCTGTATGTTGAATTGGAAAAAACACAGATTAAAACTCTGCTTGCGTTTATCAAAGAGGAAGGATATGAGCTGCTTTCTGTTGAGCGGCGTCCGGAAGTTCCTCTGGTCGATGGAGACGCGACACTGCGGCTCAACATCGATCAAGGGCGTAAATTCAATCATCGCATTATCGTGCAGGATGTGAGGGCTTTGGAGGGAATCCATTATGTAGAGGAGCTCGGCTGACGACGAGGCAGCAGGTCGAGCGCGCCGCGATCCATACGCGCGCAAAGGGAAGATAGAAGTGCGCCGCGATACCCGCAAACGATACGTGCCGGCAGATAGCTGAAAAAATGCGCGTGATGCGCCTTGCCCGCGGCGCAGGCAAAGCAGGCGCGGATTACCTGCAGCATTTACCCTGCCAGCTGTCCAAAAGGTGCAGGCGGTCGTTGATTCCATTGAGGATCGTGCGTTTGTTGAAGCTCCAAGGCGGATTGATCAGAATGCCGCGCGGCGCGTCACCGGTCAGCCGGTGCATGGTCACCTCCGGCGGGATCAGCTCCAGACAATCACAGACCAGACAGACATAATCATCAATCGAGGCAAAAGGCTGGTAGTCGGGATAAAGATATTCCATCTGCGAGCCTTTTACAATGTTCAGCAGATGCAGTTTCATACCGAAGAGTTCCGGCTTGGCGGCGACATAGCGGACCGAATCGAGCATCATCTGTCTGTCTTCGCCCGGCAGCCCCAAAATCAAATGTACGACCGTTCGGATTTCGCGTTCTCGCAGCGCTGCCATGGCGCGGTCAAACACCGGGAGGTCGTAGCAGCGGTTGATAGCGCGCGCGGTTTCCTCATGGATCGTCTGCAGTCCCAGCTCCAGCCATAAAAAATGCGAGCGGTTGATTTCGCTGAGCAGATCCAACACCTCTTCCGAGAGACAATCGGGACGCGTGCCGATCACCAGCCCCTCGATTTTGGGATTCGCGAGGACCGCTTCATATTTTTTACGCAGCTCGGCGACCGGCGCGTAGGTGTTTGTGTGGTTCTGAAAATAGGCCAGATAGCGTGCGCGCGGCCATTTGTCCGAGAGCAGGCGAATTTGATCTTCAATATTCGAGGCAAACTCGCCGGAGCCATTGTCGGAACAGAAGGTACAGCCGCCGACACCCTTCGTGCCGTCGCGATTCGGGCAGGTGAAACCGCCGTCGATGGCCAGCTTGATCGTTTTTTCGCCAAAGTTTCGCTTCAGCCAGGTGCTGATCGAATGGTAGCGCAGCCCCTCAAAGCAGGCCGGAGGTGTCCGGTCGGTCATATCCTGCCGCGTCGTAGAGTGACTTGTGTAAGAAGGGTGTTTTTTATCTGAAAATGACGGATTCATCGTGAATTCCTCTTTCGTTTTTGCTGATTTCATGCTATAATATTTTGTTAATATGGTTCCTTAGCAATGATAGTTTCAATGTAAAGGAAAAATCATAAGTTGTCAAGAGAGGAATACCGGCAATGCAAAAGAAAAACCTGCCCGCGGGGGTTTACCCGCTCTGCGGCGAACATCCGGAAACAGCGATCTATTCCCTGCAGCCGGAAACTAAAAAAGAAAAACTGCGCGTCCTGCTGCATTCTTGCTGCGGTCCCTGCAGTACGGCTTGTATCGAGAGGCTGCTGCCGGATCATCGCCTTACCATCTTTTTTTATAATCCGAACGTGACCGATCCGGAGGAATACGCGCGGCGTAAGGAGACACAGATCCAATTTCTGACAGCCTATAACGAGCGGCTGCCTGAGGAGGATCATGTACAGTTCATCGAGGGAGAATACCTGCCGGAGGATTTTTTTGCGGTTTGCGGCGCATTGGCAGACGAGCCGGAGGGCGGCAGACGCTGCACTGAGTGTTTTCGCCTGCGTATGGATCGCACCGCGCAGGTCGCTCTAAAGACGGGACATCCGCTGTTCGGAACGACCCTGACGGTAAGCCCGCATAAAAATTATCCGCTGATTTCGGCGATCGGTACGGAACTCGCGAGAGTTTACGGACTGGAATTTCTGGATTTGGATTTTAAGAAAAAAGCCGGATTTCAGCGCAGCATCGAGTTATCAAAAGAATACGGACTATACCGCCAGAATTATTGCGGCTGTGTCTATTCAATGCATCATATTACAAAGAAAACGGAGGAATAGGAGAAACATGTTGCCACTGATTTTACCCGAAAATTACGAAAGCCCGATCGACTTGATGGAGAGCCAGAGAGCGATCAAAAAGATTAAAGATTATTTCCAGCAGGAATTAGCATACGGCCTGAACCTGCGCCGCGTATCCGCGCCGCTGTTCGTTGACCCCAAGACCGGTCTCAACGACAATCTGAACGGTGTGGAACGACGCGTATCGTTTACCTTAAAGGACATTGATGAACTGGAAGTCGAAGTTGTGCAGTCTCTGGCAAAGTGGAAGAGAATGGCGCTCGGCAAATACGCGATTGAGCCGGGACATGGCATCTACACCGATATGAACGCGATCCGCCGCGACGAGGATCTGGATAATCTGCACTCGGTTTATGTCGATCAGTGGGACTGGGAAAAGGTCATCACCAAGGAACAGAGAACGGAGGCCTATCTGCGGGAAACCGTCACGACCATCTATAACGCGATTAAGAATCTCGGAGATTATGTGAACAGATTATACCGCAATATCCAGACCGAGATTCCGAACGAGATCTTTTTTATCACGACGCAGGAGCTGGAGGATCTGTATCCGGACAAGACGCCGAAGGAGAGAGAAGACATCATCACCAAGGAGCATGGCGCTGTTTTTATCATGAAGATCGGCGGACTGCTGGCCTCCGGACAGAGACACGACGGCCGTTCTCCGGACTATGATGACTGGGAGCTGAACGGCGATATCATCCTTTGGAATGAGGTGCTCGACAGAGCCTTTGAACTTTCCTCGATGGGCATTCGCGTTGACGCGGACGCGATGAAAAGACAGCTTGCGCTGGCAGGCTGTCCGGAACGCGCGGAGCTGCCGTTCCAAAAGGCGATCCTGAACGGGGAACTGCCGTATACCATCGGCGGCGGTATTGGTCAGAGCCGGCTCTGTATGTATTTTCTGCGCAAGGCGCACATCGGCGAGGTGCAGGCTTCCGTATGGCCGCAGGAGATGATCGAGCAGTGCGCGGATCATCACATTTATTTACTGTAAAATATGAAATGAAGCTATCGAGCAAAGGAACGGGCAGGCGCGCATGAAATATCTGGATGTAGTTGTAGAAAACAAAAGCAGACATACGGACAGTTTTTTTACCTATCGCGCGCCGGATGAAACAGAACTTCGGATCGGCGATAAGGTCTGGGTTCCGTTCGGCAGGGGAGACAAGACGAAAGCGGGTTTTGTCTTTGCGTTTCCGGAACATATCAGCTGCCCGGAGCAAAAAATAAAGGAAATCGAAGGTGTTGACGCTGCCGGCTCTCTCAATCGGGAAATGATGAAAACAGCCGCGTGGATGAAGCAGCGCTACGCCATTACCTATTCGGACGCGATCAGCTGTTTCTGTGTCAAGGGAAAACCTCCGAGAGAGGGTAAGGCAAAGGAACCTTATAAAGACCTGCCGGGCAGAGATGAACGTCCGGCGGCGCTGACCGAGGAGCAGACGGCCTCTGTCGAGCGCATCAATGAAGCGATCGCGGCATCAAGACATGAAATCTTTTTGCTGCATGGCGTGACAGCCAGCGGCAAGACGGAAGTTTACATGGAAGCGATCGACAAATGTCTGAAGCTGGACAAAACCGCGATCATGCTGGTGCCGGAGATCGCGCTGACGAATCAGATCATGGAGCATTTTATCGGCCGCTTCGGCAAGGACAGACTCGCTGTCATGCACAGCAAGCTGACGCCGCGGGAACGATACGACGAGTGGCATCGCATCCGCAGCGGGCGCGCGCGCATCGTGATTGGCGCGCGCATGGGCGTATTTGCGCCGGCGGAGAATATCGGTCTCATCATCATGGATGAGGAGCATGAAGCGACCTACAAGTCGGATATGACGCCCAAATATGATACCGTAGAGGTTGCGGCCAAGCGCCTGCAGACGACAGGCGGCGTATTGCTTCTGGGCAGCGCCACACCGTCGGTCGTTTCCTACGAGCGCGCGAAGGAAGGAATTTATCAGCTGCTCACTCTAAAGCAGCGATATAACCGCAATCCGCTGCCCAGGGTTGAAATTGTCGATATGCGGGAAGAACTGCGCGCGGGCAATACGAATATTTTTAGCCGCAGGCTTTATACCGCCATCGAGGAAACTCTGAAAAAGGGACAGCAGGTCATTCTCTTTCAGAATCGACGCGGGTATTCCAATTTTGTATCCTGCCGCGCCTGCGGCGCGGTGATGAAATGCCCGGAATGCGACCTTTCCCTGGTCTATCACAAAAAGGAGCACGCGATGATCTGCCATTACTGCGGCAGACAGTTTCCGCTGCCGGAAACCTGTCCGGTCTGCGGCAGCCGTTATCTGAAGCATTTCGGTATCGGTACCGAGCAGGTTGAGGAGGCGGCCGCGGCGTTGTTTCCGAAGGCAGCTTTGGACAGACTGGATCTTGACGCGGTGAAGCAGCGTAAGGATCTGGACGCCATTCTGCGCAGATTTTCACAGGGAAAAACCGATATTCTCATCGGCACGCAGCTTGTCGCCAAGGGACTGGATTTTCACAATGTGGGGCTGGTCGGCGTGATCGCGGCGGATGTCAGTCTGAACATTCCGGACTACCGTTCGAGCGAGAGAACCTTTCAGCTGATCACGCAGGTCGCGGGCAGAGCCGGACGCGGAGAGGAACGCGGACTGGTGGTCGTGCAGACCTACGAACCGGACAATTTTGTTTTTCGCTGCGCGACGCGGCATGATTACGACAGCTTTTTTCAAGAGGAAAGTGCCCTGCGCTCGCTGATGGAATATCCGCCGTTCGGGGATATCATCATGGTAAACTTTACAGCGGAGGATGAGCAGCTGGCACTGGATACCGCGCTGCGCTGCAAAGCCTATATGGAGCGCGTGCTTGGCAGCGGACAGGCGCGCCGCGTCCTTTCACCGAAGGTGTCCGCAAGTTTTAAGGGCAAGGACAGCTTTCGGCATTACCTTATCATACGCTGTCCGCGCGGCAAGCGCAACGAATATGTGTATGATCTGGATCATTTCGGACAGATCTTGCTGGAGGACAAGACGGCCTGCAGTATGAATATAGATGTCAATCCGTACAGTATTTTTTAGGCGGGATCGCACCTGCGCGGAGAAGAAAAAAATCAGGTCAAAGAGACCAAATGGAGGGAATTATGGCAATCAGAAAAATCGTAACAGAAGGCGATGATATTTTAAGAAAGCACTGCAGAGAGGTTACCGAGGTCACAGACCGCATTCGCGAGACGATGCAGGACATGCTGGAAACCATGAGAAGTGAATCGGGTGTCGGTATCGCGGCGCCGCAGGTCGGCATCATGCGCCGCATGTTTGTGGCTGAACCGGAAGAGGAACGCGTGTATTTTATGATCAACCCGGTAATCTTGGAAGAGAGCGGAAGTCAAAGCGGCGACGAAGGATGCCTGAGCGTGCCGGGTCTGATTGGAACCGTAGAACGGCCGTCGCATATAAAGCTTGAGGCGATGGATCTCAACGGAAACAAGCAAATTTATGAGTTTGATGATTTCGACGCGCGCGTGATGTGCCATGAATACGACCATCTGGAGGGTGTGCTGTATACTGACAAGGCGACGCATATCCGCCCGGCGGAGAGCGAGGAAACTGACGAAGACGAAGCGTAAAAGCTGAGAATGAGGAAAGAGGTAGCAGACGATATGAAAATTGTTTTTATGGGGACGCCGGACTTCGCGGCGGTAATCCTGCAGGCGCTCCTTGACGCGGGGCACGAGATCTGCGGAGTTGCCACCCAGCCGGACAAGGCAAAAGACCGCGGAAAAAAAATACAATTCACACCGGTGAAGGAACTTGCGCTCGCGCATGGGATCCCGGTTTTACAGCCGGAGAAGGTGCGTGGAAACACGACGTTTTTACAAACACTTGCGAACTGGCAGCCGGACGTCTGCGTGGTGGCCGCTTACGGACAGATCCTGCCGAAGGAAGTCTTGGACCTGCCGAAGTTCGGCTGTATCAATGTTCACGCTTCTCTCCTGCCGAAGCTGCGCGGCGCTTCGCCGATTCAACAGGCCATCGTGACCGGAGAAACCGAGACCGGTGTGACGATCATGCAGATGGGAGAAGGGCTGGATACCGGCGATATGCTTGCCAGAGTCAGCCTGCCGATCGGCAGAATGAATGGCGGCGAGCTGCACGACGCGCTGGCGGAGGCGGGCGCGAAGCTCCTGGTCGAGACACTTCCGCGTCTTGCAGCAGGCACAATCACGCCGGAGCCGCAGGATGACAGCAGGGCCAGTTACGCGGGGATGATCCGCAAGCAGGACGGACATATCGACTTTAGCAAAACACCGGAAGAAATCGAACGACTGATCCGCGGTTTTGATCCGTGGCCGGGCGCGTTCTGCGAGGGAAATGGCAAAACAATGAAATTTTGGGCGGCAGAAGCACTGCCCGAAAAAACCGACGCGATACCGGGGACGGTATTAGAGGCTTCGGACGCGGGTCTTCGCGTCAGCTGCGGCGGCCGCGTGCTTTTGGTGACTGAGATCCAGGTGCCGGGCAAGAAGCGGACGCGTGTCGGCGACTATCTGAGAGGCAATAAGATAGAAAAGGGGACAATTCTGTCATAGAACAGAGAAAAACAGATACGGAGGTACATCAAATGTGGTGGGGTTATTACACAAGCTATTATCTGCTGATTCCTGCGATTTTATTTACATTCTACGCGCAGGCAAAGGTCAGCTCCAATTTTAAAAGGTACTCTAAGGTTCGAAATGACCGCAATCTGACCGGCGCGCAGGCGGCGCGCATGGTTTTGGATGCGAACGGGCTTCGGGATGTGCAGATTGAAACCGTACGCGGCAGTCTGACCGATCATTACGATCCCAGAGGCAGGGTGCTGCGTCTGTCAGAGACCGTCTGCAATGTCAATTCCATTGCCGCTGTCAGCGTAGCCTGTCACGAGGCCGGACACGCGCTGCAGCACGCGCAGAACTACGTGCCGCTTAAAATTCGAAACGGCATTGTTCCGGTCGTCAATCTGGCTTCCAACTTGTGCTGGCCGCTCGCGATTATCGGCATCATTCTGCTCGGCAACGGCAGCTATATCGGTGACACACTGTTCAACATCGCGGTTATCGCGATGCTCGCGGTCATCCTTTTTCACGCGGTAACACTGCCTGTCGAATTTAATGCCAGCCGACGCGCGCTGCAGCAGATGGAGGAGTTGGGCATTGTTGATGACATGGAGCTTCCGGGTGCCAAAAAGGTGCTTCGCGCCGCGGCAATGACTTATGTGGCGGCGCTGGCGACCGCGATCGCCAACCTGCTGCGTCTGCTCGCGATAAGAGGAAACAGAGACTGATGGACATTGACAGAAAAACAGCTTTCGCGGTGCTTCTGGATGTGGAAAAAAATGAAGCATTCTCGAATCTTGCGCTGAATCGCCGAATTAAGGAAAACCAACCACAGAATCCGGCCTTTGTCCGCGAGCTGGTCTACGGCGTGCTGAAATATCAGCTGCTTTTGGACTATCAGCTGGACAAACTGGTTAAAAGCGGGAGCAAAAAACTAAAAAAACAGGATTTAACCCTGCTGCGCATGGGACTGTATCAGCTTACATTTATGGACGCGGTACCGGAATACGCCGCGGTCAGCGAGACGGTGCAGCTTGCAAAAAAATACGCGCGCGGCAGAGAAAACTTCATCAACGCGGTCCTGCGTAATTTTATCCGCGGCGGCAGGAAGCTGCAGCTGCCGGAACGCGCGGCAGATCTTGTCACGCACTTGTCCGTTGCTTATTCGACCACGCCCTGGGTTGTCCGCCTGTGGCTGGCGGCTTATGGCGAAGCGCAGACCGAACAGCTTTTGGCGGCATCCAATCAAACGCCGGCGCTGTGTGTGCGCGTGAATCCTCTGCGGACGACCGTACCGCAGCTCACGCAGGAGCTGCAACGCGCGGGTTTTACTGTCACGCGCGCGCCGCATGCGGCGCGTGCCCTGCTTGTGCGCGGCAGCGGTCTTCTCGCGACAGAGGCTTACCTGCGCGGCTGTTTTTCGGTGCAGGATGAGGCCTCAATTTTGGTCGCGGACGCGGTGGGCGCGAAGCCGGGAGAAACAGTGATCGATGTCTGCGCGGCGCCGGGCGGTAAAACGCTTGCCATGGCGGAGCAGATGGAAAATCGAGGAGAGGTCCTGGCGATGGACTTGTACGAACATAAGCTGGCGCTGATCGAGGCGCGCGCGCGAAGCGAGGGCGTTTCCATCATGCGGGTTCTTTGCCGTGACAGTCGGGAATGCCTCGATGACTGCGTCGGACGCGCTGATTGTGTACTGGCGGATGTACCATGTTCGGGACTTGGCGTTTTTCGGAGGAAACCGGAGATTAAATACAAGCAAATCGACGAGCTGTCTGTGCTCGTTGAAATACAAAAACAGATTCTGGCGGCGGCAGCCGCTTATGTGAAGCCGGGAGGCACGCTTGTGTACAGCACCTGCACCATTCACCCCGCGGAGAATGAAATGCAGACGGCGGCGTTTCTTTCGGCGCATGAGGAATTTACCAAAATCGAAGAGCAGCAGTTCCTGCCGCAAATGGGCATGGACGGGCTGTATTACTGCAAAATGAGAAGGGCGAAACAGGGATAGAAATCCCGGAAAGGAGCATATATGCAGGTTGGGTTCAAGTCCGATAAAGGGCTGATGAGGAACAACAACGAAGATGCGTGCTTTGTACTGCTGCCGGACAAGGTCTATGTGGTAGCCGACGGCGTCGGAGGGGGCAACGCGGGCGAAATCGCCAGCAGAACCGCGGTCAGCGAGATCGCAAATTACATCGTTTCGCATCCGATCGCGGAGAAGGAGAATAAGTACGCGATTGTCAATTATCTGCAGGGCTGTCTGGACGCGGCAAACCGAAAGATTTATGAGCTTTCTCATACTTATGAAGAAAACAGCGGGATGGCGACCACCGTCGTCATCGTCTATGCGGCCGGAGGCAAGGCTTACATCACCAATGTCGGCGACAGCCGGGCTTACCTGTATCGCGATGGACGGTTAGCGCAGCTGACAGAGGATCACACCTATGTGAACACCTTAGTCAAGGCGGGAATCCTTTCGCCGGAGCAAGCGGAGCTGGACGACCGCAAGAATGTCATCACGAAAGCACTCGGCGCGGAACGAACGGTGGAACCGGATTTTTTCCAGGTGGAGATCCAAAAGGATGATCGGTTTCTCATCTGTACGGACGGACTTTATGACGAGGTCGGCGACAGGGAGATGATCGAGGTTTTGGAGCAGAATGCCTCCATGTCGGAGGTTTGCGCGGAGCTTATTCAAAGAGCGAATCGAAACGGCGGGCATGATAATATCACCGTCATCAGTCTGAAGGTAACAGAGGAGGATATCTATGAGCACTAGATTATTGGCCGGCAGGTATGAACTGATCGAAAAAATCGGCGAGGGCGGCATGGCCATCGTCTATAAGGCAAGATGCAGGCTGCTCAATCGCTATGTAGCCATCAAAATTTTACGTCCGGAGTTTACCAAGGACGAGCAGTTTATCGAGAATTTCAAGCGGGAGTCACAGGCAGCGGCTGCTTTGACACACCCGAATATCGTGAGTGTCTATGACGTGGGGAAAGAGGGCAATATCCATTTCATCGTCATGGAACTGGTGGAGGGCAAGACGCTCAGCCAGTATATTGAGGAAAAAGGCCGGCTGGATTACAAGGAAGCGATCAGCATTACGCGTCAGGTCGCTTCGGCGCTCAGTCTGGCACACAAGAATCAGATCATACATAGGGACATCAAGCCGCACAATATCCTGATCACCAATACGGGTGTGGCGAAGCTGGCGGATTTTGGTATCGCGAAGGCGGTCAGCGCGTCCACTATTATCGGCGGCAACAATAAGGTTATGGGCTCCGTACATTATTTTTCACCGGAGCAGGCGCGCGGCGCTTATGTGGACGAACGCTCGGACATCTATTCTCTGGGCATTGTTCTCTACGAGATGCTGACCGGTAAGGTGCCGTTTGACGGGGACAATCCGATTACCATCGCGCTGATGCACATCAATGAGCCGATGCCGTCGGTGACGGCGCAGGTGCCGGGAATTCCGCCACAGCTGGAAAAGATCATCATGAAAGCGACCGAGAAGTATCAATCCAATCGTTACCGCACCGCGGACGAAATGATAGAAGATTTGGATAATATCGAGTTTATCACCAAGGTCATGGGCCAAAAAGCCTTTGTGACTGATCTGGACGATAAGGAGGAAGCAGCCGCAGCGCAGCCCGCACGCAGGGAGAAGCAGACGAAGCGCGGCCATGGCGGTCAGGAAACCGCACACCCTGAGCTGCCGGAGCGACAATCGCAGAGTACGGACGCAAACGAAACGCGTCAGTCGGATCAGACAGAAGAAAAGGCAAAAAAGGCAACGACCGCGTTTCTCATCGGAGGCGGTATTGTCCTTCTGATTGCGGCAATCGTGGTTATGGGCGTCGTATTCGACTGGTTCGGCGGCGGCGCGAAACCGATTGTGGTGCCTGATTTTGCAGGCAAAACCCTGGAGGAAGCGCAGCAGGAGGCTGCGGAGCTGGGGCTGAAGGTCGAGAAGGGCGAAGAGTTTTACAGTGCGGATCAGGAAGCCGGATTGATTACCACGCAGGAGCCGACAGCAGATTCCGAGGTCAGCGAGGGCAAGACGATCATCGTCAATATCAGTAAGGGCAAGAAGGATGGCGTGATGCCGAAGGTCGTCGGTAAGGATCTTGAGGAAGCCAGAACGGAATTAGAAGCCTTGGGTTTTGGCATTTCTCTGGTCAGAGAGGTGACCGACAGCAAGCCGAAGAATACGATCATCTGGCAGTCGATCGAAGCGGGTCAGTCCGCGCCGGACGGCACGATGATTGAGGTCGAGGTCAGCAACGGCAAGGGCAAGGAAATGGTCAAGATGCCGAATATTATAGGAAGGACGCCGGATGAGGCCAATGCGCTGCTTGCGAACGCCGGGCTTGCGGCTGCGGTACCGGTCTTTGAGGAAACGACGGAAATCGCGCAGAACCTGGTCTTTTGGCAGCAGTATCCGGAGGGCACAGAGCTGGAAAAGGGAACCGAGGTACAGTATAAGGTCAGCAAGGGCGAGCAGCCTGCCGGAAGCGGAAACGGAACGGACGTCGTTGACGATGACGAGGATCCGGCAACTGATGACGAAGCATAAAGGAAAACGGAGCTTATGACAGGACAGATTATGAAAGGAATCGGCGGCTTCTACTATGTGCAGACAGAGGCCGGTCTGATCGAGGCGAAGGGCAGGGGTATCTTTCGAAAAGACGGTACGACGCTTGCTGTCGGGGACTTTGTAGATCTCGACATCCTTGATGCGGACGCGGACCAAGGCGTAATCAATGAGATTTTGCCGCGAAAAAATCAGTTTATCCGCCCGCCGATCGTCAATGTGGACATCTTTCTGATCGTATGCGCGGCGACACGACCGAAACCGAATTTCGCGCTGATCGATAAGTTTCTGGTGATGGCGGAAATGCATAATGTTGAAGCGGTGCTCTGCGTCAACAAGTGTGACGCCGCGCCGGAGGCAGAGCTTGCGGCGCTGAAGACCGCTTACGAGGCCGTCTATCCGGTTCTATGCGTGAGCGGCAGGACCGGAGAAGGCATGGAACAGCTGGAGGCGATCATCGCGGGGAAAACCGCTGCGTTGGCGGGACCTTCCGGCGTCGGAAAATCGACGATGCTCAACGCGATGATTCCGCATGCCAATATGCAGACCGGCGCCATCAGTGAAAAGACCAAACGCGGCAGGCATACGACCCGCCATGTGGAACTGTTCGAGGTCGAGGGCGGCGGCAAGGTGTTCGATACGCCCGGCTTCACTTCGTTTGAGATTATGGAAGCGGGAGAGGATAATTTGCGGCTCTACTATCCGGAAATCGAGCGTTATGAGGGTCAGTGCCATTATGATAACTGCCGTCACATAACAGAGCCGGACTGCGCGGTGCGGGAAGCGGTAAAAAACGGCGAAATCCCGAAACAGCGTTATGAATCCTACGCCGCGAACATTGAGGAAATCCGCGGCAGAAAAAAATATTAGATGCAACAAAATTCAAAAAGAAAAGCATGAAAGCAATGAGGTGAATACAAATGCTGAAACTGGCACCATCGATTTTATCCGCGGACTTTGCCTGTCTGCTCTCAGACATCCAAAAAATCGAGCGCGGCGGCGCGGACTATATCCATGTAGACGTCATGGACGGACATTTTGTACCGAATATCAGCTTCGGCGCGCCGGTGATGAAAGCCTTGAACGACAGGACGAAGCTGCCTTACGATGTACATCTGATGATTGAAAATCCGGATCAATATCTCGATAGTTTCGTGACACCGCAGACCGCGTTTATCACTGTACACCGAGAAGCCTGCGTGCATCTGCACCGCACGATTCAAAACATCCACGCGAAGGGGATCAAGGCAGGCGTTGCCATCAATCCGGCGACGCCTGTATCAAGTCTGGAATGCATCTTGGAGGATGTGGATCTTGTGCTGGTGATGTCGGTCAATCCGGGCTTCGGCGGACAAAAATTTATTCCGTCGGCCTTGGAGAAGGTCAAAACACTTGCGGAAATCAAGCGCGCGAAAGGGCTTTCGTTTGCCATTGAAATCGACGGAGGCATTACTCTGGATAATGCGAAAACGGTCATGGACGCGGGCGTGGAGATCGCAGTCGCGGGCTCCGCGGTATTCGGCGCGCAGGACGTGCCGCAGCGCGTCGCGGACTTTAAATCGATCCGATAGAAAGCGGGATGAGAGAGATGGACTTGCTGCTTGCTTTTTTTGTTTTCATGGCCAGCATGATTTCGGCGATTGTTTTGGACTATTCCATGATCTTCGCGCTGCTGGCGGGGCTGGTCGCTTTCCTTACGGTCGGTCTGCGACGCGGCTGTGCGGTGAAGGAACTGCTTGCGATGGCAGCAGACGGCGCGAAGGATTCACTGCTTGTGATCGAGGTTATGTGCGTCATTGGCTTTGTGACCGCGACCTGGCGCGTGTCCGGCACAATTACGGTTTTTGTTTATTACGGCATGAAGCTGATCATACCACAGCTGTTTCTGGTGATTGCCTTCCTGCTTTCCTGTCTGCTGAGTTATGCGTTGGGGACCTCCTTCGGCGTGGCCGGTACGGTCGGCGTCATTTTTATGACACTTGCCAGGAGTGGCGGCGTAGATCCGGTTTTGACCGCCGGCGCGCTGATGTCCGGTATTTACTTTGGTGACAGAGGATCTCCGGTTTCCTCGAGCGCGAACATGGTGGCGGGTATTACCGGAACGCGGATTTATGACAATGTCAAACTGATGATGAAAACGGCGATTCTGCCTCTGCTGCTGTCTGCGGCAGTTTATGTGGTTTTTTCGGTGCGAAATCCGATCAGTCATGTCGATGAAGCACTAATGCAGCGTTTTGAAGAAGCCTTCCGGCTGTCCCTGTGGGCATTCGTTCCGGCGGTATTCATGCTGCTTTTGCCGCTGCTTAAGGTCAGCGTGCTGTATTCCATGGCGGCCAGCATTCTCAGCGGTATTATGGTCGCTTGCCTGATTCAGAAGGTGCCGCTTTTGGAAGTCCTCAAAATCTGCGTACTCGGTTATCACGCAGACGGCGATGGTTTGGGCGCGATTCTGAACGGCGGCGGGCTTGTCTCTATGCTGGAAATCGCTGTGATCCTGCTGATTTCCAGTGGCTATTCGGGTATCTTTAAAGGTACCGGGATGCTGGACAGCCTGCAAGAGCGGCTGGGACGGGCATGTACGCGCTGCGGCCGGTTTACGGTGATGACAGCGTTGAGTCTGGCAGCCTCCTGCATCTTTTGCAACCAGACGATCGCGACGCTGGTTTGCAATGATCTGTTGAACAAACCGTACGAAGATGCCGGAGCCTCAAAGGAGGAGTTGGCCATCGATATGGAAAATTCAGTTATTTTAATCGCCTGCATGGTGCCATGGTGCATCGGCTGCTCGGTGCCTTTGTCGTTTTTTGGCGTCAGCGCGGCCTGCCTGCCGTACGCGGTCTACATGTATCTGATTCCTCTCAGCTGGTTCCTGCTGAAAAAGCGTTGGTTTGCAGAGAAAAAACAGGATAAAGAGAGAAGTATACAGAATTCTTGTAAAAAAACGGACGATTCTGTTATTTTGCATTGAAAAATGTACAAAAAACAGGTATAATATTACACTATAGTGAAGAAAAAGGAGATTGTATGGCAGGAAATTCTGAAAAAAAAGAGCATGCTTTCCGCGTGTTCAGCAGAGATTTAAAAAACGATGATTTCCCGCCGGTTCTTTTTTTTTACGGGGCAGAGGACTTTTTGATTCATTGGGCGGCGGACTCGCTCAAAAACAAATATGTCCTGCCAGGCGCGGAAGCCGTCGACTATGTGAAACTGAGTGACGATACACAGTCTGTAGAGCAGATTCTGGAAGCCTGCAACACCTTCTCCATGTTTTCGAGAAGACGCGTTGTCTGGGTCAAGGATTACACGCCGCTGCGCGGCGGCAATGTCAAGGGATTCGGCGCTTCAGAACTCGCCAAACTCAGCGATTACCTCGACAGCCCAAATGAAACCGCGATTTTAATCTTTTCTTCAGAGACGATTAATGAAAAAAGTGATCTGGTCAAAAAACTAAAAAAGACGGCAAGAAGCTATGACTTCTGCAAGCTTGACCGCACGCAGCTGCTGGGGTTTACCGAAAAGCGTTTTAAGGCCGCAGGCGCGCAGATTTCAAGAGATCTGCTGCAATATCTTTTGGAGGAAACCGGTTACTTCCATAAGGAGACGGATTATCGCATTTCGACGCTGGCGAATGATATTCAAAAAATCATCGCGCACAGCAGCGGCGGCGTGATTACGGAGGCGGATATCGCGCAGTCCGTCAACGG
Organism: uncultured Eubacteriales bacterium; assembly: GCA_900551415.1. GTDB lineage: Bacteria > Bacillota > Clostridia > Peptostreptococcales > Anaerovoracaceae > CAG-238. The sequence goes on along the minus strand of URWB01000020.1, from coordinate 5,443 downwards.
AGATCTGGACACCTATGTCTTTGATTTTTTGGACGCGGTCAGCATGGGAAGGAAGGATACGGCTTTCAGTCTGCTGCACAATATTTTGACGGCAGGTTCGGATGTTTATGCGGTGATCGGTCTTTTGGTCAATCACTTTGAGCTGATGCTGGAGATCAAAGAACTTCGGCGCGCGGGCATGTACGCTCCCGAAATCTCCAAAACATTGAAGGTACACGAATTTCGCGTCAAAAAATCAATCGGATTTTGTGAAAAATTTACAATAGATAAGTTAAAAAGCATCCTGATTCAGCTGTATGAAATTGACCGCAATATTAAAACAGGAACCTTAGAACCGGCTTTGGCGCTGGAACTTCTGGTTGGGAGGATATAGAATGAGATTGAACAAACAAACGCAGGCGGACATGATGCTGGTGCTGGTGACGCTCTGCTGGGGTGTGTCCTACTATCTGATGGATCTTTGTCTGATCGATATGGACCCGTTCACGCTGAATGCGCATCGGTTTTTGGGCGCGTTTGTGATTGCGGCGCTGCTGTCATGGAAAAAAATCCGTACTGTCAACCGGACGACGCTCCGGTACAGCGTTCTGGTCGGCATCGCGCTGGTCTTTGTCTACATGGGCGCGACCTTCGGCGTGAAATATACTTCTCTGTCCAATTCCGGGTTTTTGTGCGGCATGACGGTCGTTTTTACACCGCTGCTCGGCTGGATTTTTTTGAAGCAGAGACAGAGCAAAAAGCTGGTGCTGGTCGTGTTGATGTGTCTGGTCGGTATCGCGCTTTTGACGCTCAAAGATGATTTTTCCATCAATACAGCGCATATCAAAGGCGATCTGCTCTGCCTGATGTGCGCGGTGGCTTACGCGATCGATCTTTTGCTGACCGAAAAGGCTGTCGCGCGTGAGGAAGTTGACGCCTATCAGCTCGGTGTGTTTCAGCTTGGCGTGACAGGTGTCTGTAATTTACTGCTGGCGTTTTTGACAGAGCAGCCGCATCTGCCGACCACGCCGACCGTATGGGGCGCGGTACTGTTCCTGTCTGTTTTCTGCACAGGAGTAGCCTTCGTTCTGCAGCCGCTCGCACAGCGCTACACGACAGCGTCGCACACCGGCGTGATTTTCGCGCTGGAGCCTGTATTCGCGGCGTTTGTAGCGGCAATTTTCGCGAACGAAATTTTGAGCGTTAAGTCCTATTTCGGCGCGGCGCTGATGGTCGCGAGCCTGTTTATCATGGAAATCGATTTCAGTTCTTTTGGCAAAAGCCAAAAATGAAATAAAAAAGATGTATAGTATAAGGAGGGCAATATGAACCGATTGTATATTAAATCGCGGGACACTGCTCAAAAAACAGTAGAAGGTCTTTATAAGGATCTGGAAAGAAGAATCGTCGCCAGTCCGCCGGGACAATGCCCGGTCGATTTGGCGTCAGCGTTCTTAAAACTATGTCATTCACAGAGCTGCGGCAAGTGCACGCCATGTCGCGTCGGTCTGGGACAGCTCCAGATGATGATTGACGACATTTTGGAAATGAATACGGAGCCGGGGATGGAAACGCTGGAGCTGCTGGAAAGAACCGCAGAAGCCATCAGCGTCTCCGCGGACTGCGCGATCGGCTTTGAAGCCGCCAATATGGTGCTCAGAGGCTTGAAGGGATACCGGGACGACTTTGAATCTCATATCAAATATCATGCCTGCGCGGACAATATCAAGAAGCAGGTACAGCCGGTACCTTGTGTGGCGATGTGTCCGGCCGGCGTGGATGTTCCGGGTTACATTTCGTTGCTCAAGCATGAACGGTACGCGGACGCTGTCAGACTGATCCGTAAGGATAATCCGTTCCCGACGGTCTGCGCGCTGATCTGTGAGCATCCATGCGAGCAGCGCTGCAGAAGAATTCTGGTAGACGCGCCGATCAACATCAGAGGTCTCAAACGTTTCGCGGTGGATAACTGTGGAGATGTTCCGGTACCGCAAAAGATGGACGATACCGGCAAGAAGATTGCGGTGATCGGCGGAGGGCCTTCCGGATTGTCGGCGGCCTACTTCCTGTCTATCATGGGACATCAGGTTACGGTGTTTGAAAAACGCGCGCAGCTTGGCGGCATGCTGCGTTACGGTATTCCAAATTACAGATTGCCGCGAGAAAGACTGCAATGGGACATCGACGCGATTCTTTCGACCGGTGTGGAAGCGAAATGCAACTTTGATATTTCTTCACCGGAGGGCATGGCAGAGATTCGCAATCATTTTGACGCGACCTATATTTCGATCGGCTCTCATAACGCGAAACCGATCGGTATTCCGGGCGAATACGCCAAAGGGGTCATTCCGGCTGTCGAAATGTTGCGCGGGATCGGTGATGACGCGATGCCGGATTTCAACGGCAAGGTTGTCGTGGTCATCGGCGGCGGCAACGTCGCGATGGACGTAGCCAGAACTGCAAAGCGTCTTGGCGCGACCGAGGTCAGCATCGTTTACAGAAGAAGAAAGGATGACATGACCGCACTGTCGGATGAGATAGGCGGCGCGATTGCCGAAGGCTGTACGCTTGTGCAGCTCAAAGCGCCATCCAGGATCGCGACGAATAAACGCGGAGAGGTGCAGGCACTTTGGGTGAAACCGCAGATCGCGGGGCAGGCTGACAAGAGCGGCAGGCCGCGTCCAGTGGATTCTTCCGAACCGGAGGAAAAGATCCCTTGTGATATTATCATTTCCGCCATCGGACAGGCTACTGATATTCGCTTCTTTGAAGAGTTCGGGATTCCGGTATTCCGCGGCAATATTCAGGCAAAGAAGAACAGTGTAGTGGACAATGTACTCGGCACTTATGCGGGCGGGGACTGCGTCACCGGCCCGTCTACGGTCATCAACGCGGTTGCTGCAGGCAAGGTTGCTGCTGCCAATATTGACGCCTATTTAGGGTTTAACCATGAGATTACCGTCGATGTAGATATCCCGACGCCGATTCCAAATGATCACTTGCCTTGCGGCAGAGTGGAATTGAAGGAACGTTTCGCGAAGCAGAGAGGAAATGACTTCGATGAAGTGGAGCAGGGCATGAGTCTGGAGGAAGCCATGCAGGAAGCTTCCAGATGTCTGCGCTGTGATTATCATGGCTTCGGCTCATTCAGAGGAGGGAGGGATACCAAATGGTAAAACTGACAATCAACGAACAGCAGGTATCGGTACCGGAAGGCATGACCATCATGGAGGCAGCCGAGAAGGTTGGCGTACATATCCCGCACCTCTGTTATTTGAAGGACATTAACGAGATCGGCGCCTGTCGTGTCTGTCTTGTGGAATTAAAAGGAATGGAAAAGCTCGTGACCGCGTGCAACACCATCTGCGAAGACGGTATGGAAATCCTGACGAACAGTCCGCGTGTCAGAAGAACCAGAAGGATTAATGTGGAACTGATGCTTTCGGACCACAACGCGAACTGCGCGAGCTGCATCAAGAGCGGAAACTGCACGCTGCAGACGATTGCCAATGACCTTGGCATCATCCTTTCCGATTATGAAAATACGGCAGAAAAAGGCCGCTGGGATAGGAATCTTCCGCTGGTGCGTGATGCTTCCAAATGTGTGAAATGCATGCGCTGCATTCAGGTCTGCGAAAAAATTCAAGGCATGGGCATCTGGACGCTGATCGGTTCCGGCTACCGCACGACCATCGGGCTCAAAGATAATCAGGCCTTCCGCGAAAGCGACTGCGCGCTTTGCGGGCAGTGCATCACGCATTGTCCGGTCGGCGCGCTGCGCGAAAGAGATGACAGATTGGATCTCAACGACGCGCTCGCGGATCCGGAAATCGTCACCATCGTACAGGTGGCTCCGGCGGTGCGTACCGCGTGGGGAGAGCAGATTGGTCTCAAGGATAAGGACGCGACCATGGGCAAGCTGGTCTGCGCGCTCAAAAAAATCGGTATTGATTATGTCTTTGATACCAATTACAGTGCAGATCTGACGATTATGGAAGAAGGCAGTGAATTCCTCGAAAGACTCGCCAACAGGAATCGTCATAAATGGCCGATGTTTACCTCCTGCTGCCCGGGCTGGCTGCGCTTTGTCAGAACGCAGTATCCGGATATGGTAGAGGACTTGTCCACCGCGAAATCACCGCAGCAGATGTTCGGCGCGATTTCCAAAACCTATATCGCGCAAAAGCTTGGACTTGACCCAAGTAAGATTTTTTCAATTTCTATCATGCCTTGCGTGGCGAAAAAGTTTGAGTGTGATGTCGAGCAGGTAAACAGTGCCGGTCATGGCAAGGATGTCGATCTGGTACTGACGACCAGAGAACTTGACCGTTTGATTCGCTGCGACAGCATCAAGCCGCAGGATTTGATGGATATGCCGTTTGATGATATCTTTGGCGAGGGCTCCGGCGCGGCTGTGATTTTCGGTACGACCGGCGGCGTCATGGAAGCGGCACTCAGAAGCGCCTATTATCTGGTTACCGGAAGCAATCCGGATCCGGACGCGTTCAAGGAAGTGCGCGGTATGGATGGCTGGAAGGAAGCAAAATTTGATCTGGCCGGCACCACCCTGAAGGTCGCGGCGGCCAGCGGACTCGGCAATGCGAGGAAACTGATCGACGCAGTCAATCGCGGAGACGCAGAGTATGATTTCGTTGAAATCATGGCTTGTCCGGGCGGATGCGTGGGCGGCGGCGGTCAGCCGTTTGTGGACGGCAAGGAATTCGCGCCGAAGCGCGCGCTTAAACTCTACGGTCTGGATAAGATCAATAACCTCAGATTTTCACACGAGAATCAAGCGGTACAGCAGACCTATCAGGAGTATCTGGGCAAACCGTTGTCCAAAGAATCCCACCATCTACTGCATACTCATCTCGCGGACTGGGATCTGGAGATGAAGTCGCTGAACGGTCAGAAATAAAAAAGACAGCAAAACAAAACCTCGCAGGCAAGCGCGTCCGCGAGGTTTTGTCGTGTCGGAATATATCAAAAGTATGAAATTCGCGTACTTGGTTATAAAATATACATTCTAGTAGTCATCATTTCATGGGCGTCTTTAGCTATATAACGAACTGTTCTGGCGTCAATCTGCTCAACACCGGGATAAAAAGAGGCGCGATAGGCACGTACACATTCCTTGAAATTGATTTCAACTTCATATTGCGCAGGCTCTTTTATTTTACAAGCTTTAAGTTTTTGAAGGCCTTTTTTCACACCTTCTTCAATCAAACGACAGGCCTTGTCTCCATGCATATTAAAAGTTGCGTTCCCGATGCCGGACTTTACCGCAACCGTTTCCAATGACGGAAGCACTTTTTTCGCGTGTTCGCATACCTGCGCGTCGCCGCTCAAAAAAACGACAGGAACACCAACATGCGCCGCGGTATATAAATTCAAATCAAACTCGGATACGTAAACGCCGTTAATCTTCATGAAATTATTATCAAGGTTCATCGTATGAGACAAC
>URWB01000019.1 GCA_900551415.1 uncultured Eubacteriales bacterium | reverse complement strand
CATCTTTATATATTGAATAGAAGTATCTTGTTTTTTGATTGTAGGTTACTGGGTTATCTGAACACTATCATTTACTTTTTGTCATGTGTCTTCTTTCTCGATAGCATTTTATACATCCAGTTCCTTTAACTCTAGTTGCACCTGACGCTTGCCACATGTGACCGCATTTATGACATTTCCAGAATATCTTCTTGCTTGTACCCGCAACTGTTTGAGTTGGTAATAAGATATTGTTTTCGTAGTCCCAATCCTCGAGAAGTTGCGGATGAGTTGTGGCTAAATCATTTACGCCAGGAACAACAACTTTGTTGATGCAGCAAGGACAATTGATGCCTCGTTTTGTAATGTGATTTACTGTTGCTTCCCATGTATATCCGCATTTATCACACTTCAACCATATTTTTCTTCCACTACCTGATATAACATCATATGGAGATACGTTATTTTTCTCATAGTCCCATGAATCTAGTATCCTGCTGTGCGTTTCTACAACACTCCCTTTTTTCCTCAGAATTGTCTCATGATGTTTCTTCGCACCTCTAAATACCGAGCACCTTGGGCAACCTGTTTTATCTCTTTTTGTTCGCTCTGCAACAGATGTTTTCCATGACTCACCACAATCTTTACACTTCCACCAGACTCTTTCATTAGAACCAGGATGTATCATTTGTGGTAGTAGCTTTCCATTTTTCTCATAATCCCATTCTTCTGCAATTTCAGGAAATTCGGAAGCAAGTGATTTATCAGTTGCAGTTAAATAAGAAAGTATGTCTTTACGGTCTTTGTCTACATCTACTACGACTTCCAATCTTTCAAGCTTGTATAATAACAGAGAGATCGCATAATTTAGATGTTTAGATGATTGATCTGGAATTTCTATTTTATGATCATATTTAATAATAGGATTATATTTAAGATTATCTGTTATCCGAACTAAAATAATTCCATTTTCTTTACATATCGTATACTTTTTAGCATCTCTTAAAATGTTAGCTGTTTCAGAGTGAAACGCTTTCCCATCGTATTCAATCCCAACTTTTATGGATGGTATATATATATCTAATTCCATTCTTGAATTATTAGCGAAAATATCTTTATAGCTATTAATTGCATCCGGAAAAACTTGTTTCACATAGTAATATATTGCCTGTTCTGGGAATGATGTTCTACGTCTTGATGAACATATAGGGCAATTAGGATTCTTTCTTCTCGCATCAATACTTTTATAAAACTCATGTCCATTCTTACAAATCCACCATACCTTTTTACCACTTCCAAAGGTAAACTGTTGCGGAGTTAACTCTCCATTCTTAGTGGGATGCCATTCTTTTGCCAATTCCGGATTAATAGTAAATAAATCATTTTTGCCTGGAACAACTCGCTTATTAGAACAATATGGGCACCCAACCCCTTTGTTTCTACTCTTAATTATAGATTGCCATTCATGGCCTTCTTCACATAACCACCAGACTTTCCTATGCGATCCAGCCGTAACATCATATGGTGCTAAATCTCCATTTTTAGTAGGATGCCATTCTTTTGCAAGTGTAGGATTTACTGTAAGCAAATCATTTTCTCCTACTATCGGCAGTTGACCTGCACAATATGGGCATCCTCGCCCTTGTCTAGCTCTATTAGCAACAGAAGCTTGCCACGTATGACCTTCATTGCATTTCCACCAAACTTTTTTATGTGATCCATCAGGGATCTTATCGGGGAAGATGTTTTCGGCATCGTTTCTTTCCCAATCCCACTCAGCCATGAGCGAATCATAGCAACTTATATATTTTTTTACTCTCTTTTCTGCTGCCATTTGAAATTACGCCTTTCCCCAATAACAATGAAAATATTTGATTTAAAAAAATAATCTCATTAAATCTCCTTAATCCCTGGACTTCTAAGATACTCGTAGCTTCCATCGTAGTATTCTGGTAAACGTGTACTATCCTCCCAAAAACCATTTGCATTTTTATGGCTGTTCCTCTCTGGAATACAAATTATCATTCCAGCTCTCGCTCTGGTAAGCAATACTCTATATGCATTTAGCATATATTTCATTTGCTCTTGTTTATTCTCAGTTGTAGCAAGAATCTCATTCCAGTTTGAAGGCTTACTCTGTGCACTAAATTTATAAAAGTGCCATTTGCCATCTATATAGCGCATGTCTGCATCCCACAGTATGCAGGTATAATCCAACTCCAAACCTTGAACCTGTATTTCTGTAGCGGCATCCTCAAGATAATTTGATGATCTTATATCAGTTTTATCATCTAAGAACCAGTGAACTGCATCTTTATCACTGGACTGCAACACATGTATTCCTAATGGTTTATAACGCGCAGATTCCTTTGAAATTAACACTCCAGTTCGTTCTGTGCTGCGAACTTTTTCTTGCAACCATCACCTTGCTTTTTCCAGATCACGAGTCATAACAATAGGATATTTATCACCTATCTCCCTGTATATTGAACTTGCATTTCCATCAATCTCAAGCAAAGAGTGTACAAAAGCTGATAGCTTCTCCGCTCTATAAGAGCGAAGAGATACCCCTAGATGCAATTCTTCAGCATATGTTGCATTTGTATTTTTTTCTAGTAGCTCATTGACTCTTCCTTCAGCATATTCAGCTTCTGTCAACATAGGTGATATATATACTTTCCAATGTCTGAAGATTTCATTTAATGATTTGATCCATTCTGCAATTCCTGCCTCACCTGTATTAATTTCTTGTCCACCCCCAACAAGACATACAATAGTTGCCCAATCCTCTCTGGTGTTAGAATATAAATAGAACAAATTAAAGTGAGGTTTCTCTCTTAAAATATGTTATCATAGATCACAAGGAGGAACTTTCACATGTCCAAACAAAGCAAACAACACGATAAGCAATTTAAGCTGGATGCCGTCCGCTATGTCAAAGAGCATCCGGATCTGACGCAGTCAGAATGCGCCAAAAATCTTGGCATCGGCCTCAGTACTCTCAGTCGTTGGCTTTCTCAATATCGTAATTTCGACGGCGATATCCCCACGGTGGGCTCCGGCCACTATGCTTCCGAAGAAGCCATGGAAATCGCTCGCCTCAAGCGTGAGCTTCGGGACACACAAGATGCCCTCGATATCTTAAAAAAAGCCATCAGCATTCTAGGAAAAGACTAACAACCGCTATCTACGCAGAAGTGGCTGCCAAGATGGAGTCTGCATCCATTTGCAAACGCCATTTCTCCATCTCCGGAGTGCTGAAAAGACTAGGCGTTTCCCGTTCCGGCTTCCATGCTTTCCTTCGTCACAAACCCTCTGCTTCTCAGCAGCGCAAAGACGCTGTAAAGGATCAGATTAGGGCTGCTTACGATGCTTCCAAACAGATTTACGGCGCTCCGAAGATCACACGCGAACTGCGCAAAGCAGGCCTCACGATCTCTGAACGGACCGTTGGAAAATATATGCGGGAAATGGGCATCAAGGCACAGTGGGTCAAGCCATACACCATCACCACGCGGGATTCTGACTTCAGTGAGGAACTCCACAATATCCTGAATGAAAAATTTCATCCAGAGCGTCCCAATGCTGTTTGGTGCACGGATATCACTTACATTTGGACATGGGACGGATTCGTTTACCTGACCAGTATCAAGGACCTTTATTCACGCAAGATCATTGCCTGGACGCTCTCGCAAACCATGGAGGTATCCTGCGTCATCGACACCATCGAGAAAGCAAAAGCAAGGCGCAGAACCGATCTACCTTTGATCATTCACAGTGACCGCGGCAGCCAATATGTTTCCAAAGCATACCGAAAAGCTACCGAAGACATGCAGCGCAGCTACAGCCATAAAGGTTATCCTTATGACAATGCCTGCATCGAATCCTTTCATGCCCTGATCAAAAGAGAATGGCTGGATCGCTTTAAAATCACAGATTTCAGGCACGCATATCGCTTAGTCTTCGAATACATCGAAGCATTTTACAATACCGTCCGTATCCATAGTCACTGTGACTATATGTCACCGGATCAATACGAAAAACTTTATCAAAAGGTCACTGCCGCTTAGCAAGAGGAAATGGTTCAGCAGAGAAAAAATCTCATTTTATTTTGTACTAAATCTTGACATAGGACCACCATGAAATTCTATGATTTTATCTTCTGTCATCACTGCTGCCTCTTTTCCATGATACTTTCATTTTATTTGCTGGTATAAACTCCTATCTAATCTGTTCTTTAAAAAATCCCGGGGATTGCTTTTGCGATGAGCATACCTCCGGCAAAGGAAAGCAGATTCGCGAGAAACGCGTAGCCAATGATGCGGTCCTGAGTGAATTTTCGTTCGCTGACTTTCGGAAAGAAAATGCAGTACAGGATCGCTTCCAACACAAATACCAAAATTTCAAAAATTATATATTGCAGAACAAATGCCTGATAGCCGTGGAGATAGTTGACCATGTTCAGCGCCGCATTTAACACGGTCTGCGTCAGGATATTGATACCTATGATTAGCCGCAGCACCTTTTTTTCGCGGAAACCGCACACGACTGCCATAACGATTTCTAATAGAATTGTTATCAGAATGCGTATGAGCAGAGAAATCATTTCCCAAGTGTAATCATAGCTTCTTTGTGGCTGCGGCAGTGCTATGGTTTCGTTCTCTCTCGATGCCGTAACTCCACGCATATCTATCGTATAGTAACTGTCAAAAGCGTAGCGCTGACAAATCTCGCTCACTGCGAAAGTATTGGTCTTCGGATAATAGAGCAGGATTTTAAACGGGTTTGGCGGATAATATCCCCAGTTCAGACACTTGCTTTCCGAACATTCCCACCACTCCTGCAAAAAATAAAACCCGTTCGTATCTTTATAAGATACAAAGGCTTCCCAGATTTCTTTCCCATCCTCGCCATACTGCCATGACTCATAGGGGCTGCTTCCGTCCCATGCAGTGGCAGGACCCGTCGAGATGCTTTCAGAAAGCAAGGTCCCATAACAGAGTTCGTCTCCCATGTTCTGAAATTGAATTTGTACAGAGGGTTTCGGTCCGGTATCCGCGCAAGCTCCGCTCGGCATCAGGCAGTTAATAAGGAGAATCACAAAGAAAAGCAAGGCGGAACGCCGTACGTGTTGTTTCTGCGCTTTCATCTCGTCACCTCCGTTTTTCCTTCTTTTCCTTATCATACCTCATTTCTCTTCTCTTGTAAATCTTTAAGATATTACGTCAAAAAATAAAAAGACCAATGTAAGCGGCAGGGCGGTTCCTCTGAGAACTGCCCTGCTTTTTTCTGTTTCTGCGCGGAAATAGGAAGAAAGAAAAGAGAGCGATTGCTCGCTCTCATCCCTTCCAGTAATATCGGTCGTTGTCGATCATATACAGCAGCGCGTTGACGATGCAGGCTGCAATATTGCTGCCGCCCTTGCGGCCGCGGGCTACGATATACGGTACGTCGCTGCTCATAATCAGCTCCTTGGACTGCACCACATTGACAAAGCCGACCGGCACGCCGATGATGAGCTCCGGCTTCACCTGCCCCTCCTGCATCAAGTCGTACAAGGTCACCAGCGCGGTCGGCGCATTGCCGATGGCATAGAGAAAAGGCTCTCCCATCGCAGCCGCTTTTTTCATGCTTTCGCTGGCACGCGTGGTGCCGTACAGTCTGGCTGCCTCTGCCACGTCCGCGTCTGCCATGAAGCAGTGAACGCTGCCGCCGTATTTGCCGAGAGAAACCTTATTGATTCCTGCTTTGGCCATATTCGTATCGGTCACGACGGATACGCCGCGTTTGATGGCTTCCATCGCCTTGACTGCCGCGTCCTGCGAAAAGCACAGGTTGTCCGCGTAATCAAAGTCCGCGGAAGTATGAATACAACGTTTGACGATCAGCTCCGTATGCGGTGCAAACGTTCTTGCCCCCAGCTCTTCGCTGATGATCGCAAAGCTTCGTTCTTCAATCTCTCTCGGTTTTACTTCTTCTATTTGTTCTCTAAAATTCATCGTCGGTTCCTTTCCCCTCTATCTTTCGATGCATCCATGTAGGATTGCCTTCATTCGCGCTTATTCATCAATGCCTTCCTCTAAGATTCGATAGATTTGATCCATGTCTAAGGCTTCGCGCAGCCCTGCCGCCAGCAAATCGTACTGCATTTCTTTATATTCAGCGTAGGTCATGCTGCCCATCTCTCCCATCGCGACGCCCTTCTTATCCGCCAGCGCCTGAATGACAGCCTGCCCGATGCCTGCGCCGTCAAAAATGCCATGGACGTAAGAGCCGAATACATTTCCTTTGTATGCGCCATCCTGCTTGACCGTTCCGCTTACCGCGTCCGTCAGCGTCAGCAGCGGTCTCGCGCCATCTTTACGCGTGGACTGTCCCATGTGAATCTCATAGCCCTCCGCCGCGAGCTTTTGTGTTTGCAGCCCTGCAAGCAAGGTTCCCTCTGTAAGGAAAGTCCCGGTGACGCGGGTTCTCGTTTTTTCCTCCATAAAAACAGTATCGATCGGCAGCAGTCCCATGCCGCGGACCGTACCGGAGGTCTCCAGCCCGAGCGGATCGGAAAGCGTTTCTCCGAGCATCTGATAGCCGCCGCAAATGCCGAACACTACCTTCCCGCTGCCTGCCTGTTTCAGGATTGCCGCCTCCAGTCCGTTCTGCCGCATCCACAGCAAATCCGAAATGGTATTTTTCGATCCCGGCAGCACGATCATATCCGGATCTTTGAGCTCCTGCGCGTTTTTGACATAGCGCACGCTGACGCCGGGAATGGTTTCCATCACGTTCAGGTCAGTAAAGTTAGAGATACGAGGCAGGCGGATCACTGCAATGTCGATCAGGGTCGCTGCCTCTCCGTTTCCACGAAACTCCAACCGTTCGCTGAGGCTGTCCTCATCCTCCACATCGATATGCAGATACGGCGCGACACCAACCACATCGATGCCGGACTTTGCTTCCAAAATCGCAATCCCCGGGTCGAGAATGGTCTTGTCCCCGCGGAATTTATTGATGATCAGACCCTTGACCATCTTCCGCTCCTCTGCTTCCAGCAAATCAACAGTGCCGATCAGCTGCGCGAACACGCCGCCCCGGTCGATGTCGCCGACCAGAAGCACCGGAGCCTTCGCCATTTTCGCCATGCCCATGTTGACGATATCTTCTTCTTTGAGATTCACCTCCGCAGGACTGCCCGCACCTTCAATGACGATAATATCATTTTCGGCGCTGAGTGCGTGGAAGGCTTTCATCACATCCGGCACCAGCTTATGCTTAAAAGCAAAATAATCGCGGGCGCTCATGGTTCCCAGCACTTCCCCATTGACGATGACCTGGCTGCCGACATCGTTGGTCGGTTTGAGGAGGATCGGGTTCATGCGTACATCCGGTGCGATGCCGGCCGCTTCCGCCTGCATGACCTGTGCGCGGCCCATCTCCATGCCATCGGCGGTAATAAAGGAGTTGAGTGCCATATTCTGTGACTTGAACGGCGCGACCCTGTAGCCGTCCTGCTGAAAGATTCTGCATAAGCCTGCGGTAATCAGACTTTTTCCTACATTCGACATGGTTCCCTGCACCATGATTGCTTTTGCCATGTTTTTCCTCCGGTTTTTTAATCTAAAATGTGCGCCAACGCCTGCACCAGCTTCACATTGTCCTCATGCAGCCGTACCGCGACACGATAATAGCCCTTGCCAAGACCCGCGTAATTGCTGCAGTCCCGCACCAAAAATCTAGCCGCACGCAGCTTTTCGCCGAGGGTTGTCTCTCCGCGAAAAAAAATATAGTTTGCCTGCGAAGCATAGGTGTGACAGCCCAGCTTCTCCAACGCTTGTAAAAGATATGCCCGCTCCGCGCGCAGCGTCGTGAGGCTTTCTCTTACATAAGCGTCCTCTGTGAGTGCCGCGAGACCTGCCGCCTGCGCGAGCGAAGAAACATTCCATGGCTGTACGCTGCGTTCCAGCTTTTCGATGATCGCCGGATTGCTTGAGATGCCGTACCCCAGCCGCACCCCTGCCATCGCATACAGCTTGGTAAACGCCTTGAGCAGAATCACATGCGGATACGCTGCCAGCTCCCCAAGCATCGAAAATTCGTCCGGCTTTTCCACAAAGTCTAAAAAGCATTCGTCTAACACGACGGTGCAGCCAAGCGCCCCGGCACGTCGAATCACCCGTTCGGTTTCCTCTCGCGAAAGCAGGTTTCCGGTCGGATTATTCGGATTGCAGAGAAAAACCATGTCGATATCTTCCGTTATCTGCTCTGCAAAGTCCATGGGCAGCGCGAAGCCGTCCGCTTCCGCGGTTTGCTCGTATTGGATCTCACACCCTACGGTTTCCAATGCCTGCGCGTATTCCGCAAAGGTCGGTGCCGGAAGCAGCGCTTTTTTGGGTTTCAAGGCTGTCACCGCAGCGAAGATCACCTCTGCTGCACCGTTTCCAAAGAAAATCCATGCGCCCGGAACATGCAGCTTTACAGACAACGCATCGCGCAACAGGCTGCACTGCACATCGGGATAATGTCCGATCTGACCTGCTACCCGGCAGATCGCGTCCTGCACGCGCTGCGGCGGTCCAAATGGATTGCAATTCGAAGAAAAATCTATCATATCCGGATAGCGGTAAATATCTCCGCCATGAATCATTTTTTTCATAAAGCGCCCCCTCAGTAAAGAAAAAAGCTGATGCCGCCGAGAAGCAGCGCCGATAAGAACGCGCCCAGATACATCAGGCGGTTTACGCGCCGGATGTCATCCGGTCTGACCGCCTGCAGCGGATCACCGATAAATGGCTTTTCATAAAGCTTCCCGAAGTAGTAAGCATTGCCTGCCAGCTGTATATCCAGCGCACCTGCCGCCGCAGCCTCGGTATGGGCTGAATTCGGACTGGCATGCTTACGGCGATCCCGAAAAAAGATCCTCGCAGCGTTTTTTCCGTCAAAGGGTCCGAGATACGCGCTGAGAACCAAAGTCAGCCCCGCAAGTCTTGCCGGAATGAAATTCGCGATATCATCCAGCTTTGCCGCGCATCGTCCAAAATACAGAAACCGTTCATTTTTATATCCAAGCATGGAATCCATCGTATTGATGGCTTTGTAAAGGTACATGCACACCGGACCGCCCAGCGCCATATAAAGCATCGGCGCAAAAACGCCGTCACCGAAATTCTCAGCTACCGTCTCCACTGCGGCCTTCGTCACGCCTGTTTCATCCAGGTTGTCCGTATCCCGACCGACAATTCTGGAAACAGCCGCTCTGCTGTCTGCAAGACTTTCCGGCTTGCCGGAGGTCAGTGCATCGTACACCAGCATACTTTCGTCTCTCAGAGAACGAACCGCAAGCATCTGATAACACAGAAAGCTCTCCACCGCGATACCGATGCCGGTATGCAGCTGATATGCCAGATACAGAAGTCCAAAGCTTACCATACCGGTCACCGCCAACGTACCGATAACCAGCATAGCGCCGCCTGCCAGCTCGCCCCGCGGTGTTTTCGGCAAAATTTTTCTAAAGATTTTTTCAAGCAGGTCAATCACCTTACCGATCAGTCTGACCGGATGATAGAGCCAGCGCGGATCGCCGATGGCAAGGTCCAAAAGGAATCCTGCCATCAAAGCGATACCTGTATTGTTGAGCATGGAAGTCTCCGTTCTTACAGCCCTCTGAAACGGCTGCATTTGTCTAAAAAGATCTGCGCGAATTTTGGATTCGCGTAGTAGTAAATATGTGGGAATCCTGCCAGGAGGTTCGCTCTGCTGATGATGCAGTCCCAGTTTCGCTTGCCTGCCGGTTTCTGCGCGTGAAAGGCTGTTCCGTTGGCGGTGGTATCATAATAGTGGAACTCGTGTGCCTTGAGCACGCCGATCTTCCCGTATCCGTCAAAATATCCCGCAGCTCCGGTTTCCGCCTCGTGCTGCGCGCTTCCACCCGCTGCGGGCTGTTCCGCGCGGTTTTCCGTCAAGTCGATATAGCCAAAACGTCCCAAACGCTCTGTCCGATAGCCGTCTCCCTCTGTCAGGCCGACCATCGGCCACGCTTTCCCTTGCAGATCCTGCAGGGACTTTCCTAAATACAGGAAACCGCCGCATTCCGCCAATATCGGCATGCCCTCCGCGTAAGCGCCGCGGATGCTCTCCTGCATCGTTTGGTTTACCGAAAGCTGCTCTGCGTAAATCTCTGGATAACCGCCGTAAAAAATCATGCCATCGAGCATCGGCGGAAGCTTATAATCTGAAATCGGCGAAAATGGCACAATTTCAGCCCCTAACCGCTCCAAAAGCTTGAGGTTGTCCTCATAGAAAAAACAAAATGCCGCATCACGCGCCACCCCGATACGCAGCTTCGGTGCGTCTCCTGTGCGATGCCACGCCCCGAAAAGCGGCGCTTCCTCCGCGCCTGCCGCAAGCGGATCGATCCCACTGACGGCGGGTGCGGTCTGCGCGATGGCAAGGAGCTTGTCGAGGTCGACGGTGTTTGCGACAACCTCCGCGAGCTGCTGCAGCTTTTCGCGCAGATCCGCTACTTCATCTGGCATGACCAGCCCCAGGTGACGACTTTCCAGATGGATATCCGTAAGCTCCGGCAGCCAGCCGATGACGGGAATCCCACAGGTTTCCTCGATATAGTCCTTGAGCAGACGGTACATCGGCTCTTTGACATGATTGAGGATCACACCGGCAATGCCGCTGTCCGCTTTGAAGCTTTGAAAACCTTGAATCTGTGCCGCCAGCGACGCACTGACTCCTTTGCCGTTGACGATCAGAATGGCCGGTGTCTGCGTTGCTCTGGCTACGTCATAGGTGCTTGCCTTCTGACTGATACCGCCCAGTCCGTCATAATAGCCCATGACGCCTTCGATGATCGCGATATCGCAGCCCCTGGCGCGCTCCGTAAACAGCCAGCGCAGACTTTCGTCATCCAAAAAGAAAGTATCCAGATTACCGGATACCGTCCCCAGCACTTTTTTGTGAAACATGGGGTCGATATAGTCCGGTCCGCACTTAAAGGAAGCGGGTTTGATGCCGCGATTGATCAGCGCCTGCAGGATTCCGCAGGTCAGTAAGGTCTTGCCGCTGCCGCTCGCGCCGGCGCACAGCAAAATTCTTGGCATTTTCATAAGCATGCCTCCGTTTATAATATCTTTATCGTCTTTTTTCGCTTGTTATTTACCGGTTCCTCGTTTTTCTGCATCGAAGCAGAGGATGGTGATCGGGTTTTCACTTTTCATCATGGTGTAGCTGCCGACTGCATGCCCTCTGGCAACCGAAATCTGCGTTACCTCAGGCGCTCCGCATCCGTATTTTTTCGCGCAGGCAAGCGCCTGTGCGGTCGATTCCAGCGCGATGCAGTTGATCACGAAGCGGACCTGTGCAGGCTTGTGATTCCCGCAGTCAGCAAGGTCGAAAGCATTCTTTTCGCTTGCAGCTTCCTTGTTCTCCGGAAGTTTTGTCAATGCCGTTTCAACGATTGCCTCCATATTGCCTGCCGAACCACCGATGAAAACGTGCGTTGCAGGCGGAAGCTCCCGCATCGCCTCCGGCGCAAGTCCTTCGATAATATGCAGATTATCTGTTTTGAATTTCCGTCGATTGTCCTGCAGCAGCCGGATCGCTTCCGGATTTCGTTCTACCGCATAGACCCTGCCTTTGGAGGCGCGCAGCGCCATTTCCACCGATACAGAGCCGGTTCCCGCGCCGATATCATAGCAGACGGCATCTTCGGTCAAATGCAGGCGATCCACAGATAACACGCGGATTTCCTCCTTGGTCATCGGTACCTTACCGCGCAGGAATTCTTCATCCTTGCGGCAGTGCAGTGGATTGATCTTCGTTTCCGCCGCGCATGGATTTTCCAACAAGAGCACGCTCAGCGGATCGTGCCGGAAGCTGCATAGGTCTTTTGCTGCGCCGATCGTAATTTTTTCGTCCGCATAAGAAAGTCGCTCGCCTACCGACAGCTTCACCTCCGGCATCTCAAAATCCACCAGTTTTTGCGCTAATTCAGCCGCATCGGCAGGCTTCCCGAGAATGGAGAAAACCTTTGCGTGGTCGCGGATCAACGGAACCAGCGACTGTGTCCTGCCATGGTTGGAGACGATGATTGCGTCGTCCCAGGCGGTCCCAAGCCTTGCCGCCAGCGCAGATACGGAGGAAACCCCCGGGATCACATGAAGCTCGACACTTTCTCCAAGCATAGCCAGCCGTTCATAAAGCTTTTTTGCCCCGCTGTAAAATCCGGTGTCTCCGGAAAGCAGCACCGCGAAACGCTCATACGCGCGGTGTGTATCGATATAGTTCGCAATCACATCACTGCGATATTCGTCTAAAATCGATTTTTCCCCTCGCGCAAGGTCGAGCATCCTGCCGGAGCCGATCACGCAATCCGCATCCGCGAGCGCTGCCGCCGCCTCCTCTGTCATGCTGCCTTGTCCACCGGGACCGATGCCGATGAGCGAAACCTTTACCCGCGGCTTCAGCGCAAACCGCTCTGCCAAAAGCGCTTTACAAGCCATGACCGAAATGCCTGTCTCTTGGCGAGGTCTGCCGATGACGACTGCCGTACAGCCGACGGCTTCACAGGCAAGCAGCTTTTCGGCAAAGCCGCCGGCTTGTCCGGTATCCTTGGTTACCAGATAGGAAATGTCATAGGTGCGGAGCAGCGCTTCGTTCAGCTCCGTTGGAAACGGTCCCTGCATGGCGATCAGATGTTTTCCTTCAAAACCGATGGACGCGCAATGCTGTACGGACTCCGCCGTAGAAAGCACCCGCGCGAAGACCCTTTCCTGCCAGTCATCGATCGCTGTATAGGCTTGCAGCTCCTTGCTGCCTGTGGTCGCGAGGATCCTGCCCGATCGGCTGTTTAACCAGTCGATGGCGGTTTCCATGCTGTCCAAATAGACGACACTGCCCATCGCGCTGTCATCTTCCGACAGCAAATGCTGTTCTTCTTGCGCTCCTTTGTCCGCAGACGCCCGCAATACGCGCAGATATTCGACATTGGTACGCTGCGCCGCCTGCAGAATATTCTCGGTCACCGCAGCCGCATAAGGATGCGTGGCATCGATGACCAGCTCCGGCTGCTCTGTCCGCATCAAAGCTTCCATCTCCGCGGCGGTCAGCCGCTCCGTCAGCACCCGCACCGCGTCAGAGGAGGACGCAAGCTTGCAACCATATGTAGTTGCAACGCAGACAAGCGCCGATATGTTATTTTTGACGAGAAACTCTGAAAGCTCTCTGCCCTCGGTCGTTCCGCCGAACAAAAGGATCTTACACATCTCGATAACCTCTCGGCGTCACCATTTTGCCGTTCAAGACCTTGGTCTGGGTATTGCCGATAAATACAGTCGTAAACATATCCACCTTCGTATCGCGCAGTGCTTCGAGACTCAGTACCCGCATCTGCTCGCCTTCTCTGCCGATGTTGCCGACGATGCCGCAGACGGTTTCCTTCGGTTTATACTCCATCAGAAGATCGCAGGCTTTGGCAAGATAATCGGCGCGTTTGACGCTGGACGGATTATACAGGCAGACAACGAAGTCCCCTTTTGCCGCACTGCGCAGACGTTCTTCGATCAGCTCCCACGGCGTCAGGAGGTCACTGAGGCTGATGAGACAAAAGTCGTGGATCAAAGGCGCACCCAGGCACGCCGCGCCGCTGATGGCAGCGGTCACGCCCGGAATGACCGCGATTTCAATTTGCGGATACGCGCTGCCAACCTCATACATCAGTCCCGCCATCCCGTAAACGCCGGCGTCACCGGAGCAAATCATGGCTACCGTCTGTCCTTTTGCTGCTTCTTCAAATGCCATCACGCAGCGTTCTTTTTCTTTGCGCATCGGTGTCGTGAGGAAAGTTTTCCCCGGGAAATGTTCCTTGACTAAATCCACATAGACCGTATAGCCGATGATGACATCACAGTTTTTTAGGGTTTCACAGGCCTCGATGGTCATTTTTTCGTAAGCGCCCGGCCCGATGCCGACAACATAAATCTTATTCAAATCGTATGCTTCCTTTCTTCATCGCCAATGCGGCAGTCACGCCGTCCATGGCTGTTTTTGGCTGCAGCAGCAGCGCGCTGCCGTTGTTTTGCGGCGTTCCGGCTTCGGCATCCACAGAGGCCAGCAGCAAAGCGCCGCGTTCGCAAACATTATCTGTCCCGGTGATCTGCTTGACAAAAGCCGATCCCGTAAAACTTCCTTCCACTTGGTTCAGCTCCGCCGCGGTAAAGAACTGCAGCGGCAGCTGCCTCTCTGCGGCAAACCGCAAGAGTCCCGCTTCCTCGCGTTTGATGTCGATGGAAGCTGCGCCTGCCAAGGCTACCGGATCTACGCCCGCTTGCGCAAGACAAGCCTCCACAGCCTGCGCTACGGCTTCTTCCGGCTTTCCGGCTTTCAATCCGATGCCTAAATACACCGTCTGCGGCACCAGCCACAAAACCTCCGGCTTATCGATAAGCTCCGGCTTTCGCGGTGAAATCAGCATCGCGCCGCCGCCATGATAGTCCGCGAAGGCTTCCAGTCCTGCCAGGCGCACTTCGTCCGGCACTGCGCCTTCTACGGCGGCATCAGTATAAATCGTGATGGTTTCGCCCCGCACCAGCGCTGCTGCGACCAGCTTCGCTGCCGTAAAGTCCATGATCTTGAGTCCGTTCCTTTGTGCGAAAACATCCGGCGCCAGTTTCCGGTGCACGTCAGTGGCTGTCGTCAGCACCGCTTCGGCGCCTGTCATCGCCGCAAGCCGACAGGCGATTGCATTTGCCCCGCCCAGATGTCCGGACAGGATGGGAATCACATATTGCAGACGATCATCGACAACGAGGACGGCGGGGTCGGTCTTTTTGCTGACTGCCAGCGGTCCGATGGTGCGCACCGCAATACCCGCGGACCCGACGAAGATCAGACAGTCATCCTGCGCGAAATGCTGCTTGCCCCAGTCAGCCAGCGACGCCGTAAGCGGTATCATATCCGCGTGTTCGGTCGCTGTTTCCGCAGCCGCAAGCCCTTCCGGACGCGCATCCGGTTCCGATTCCGCGGCGAATCGCCCTTTGGCAAAAACCTTGACATTCCAATCCGGATATGCGCTTTTTAAGTACTCCCTCAGCCTTCGTGCCGTTTCCTTTCCCGGCGGACTGAAGCAAAGAATCGATGCTTGTTTCATACCGCGCCTTTCTTACATACATACTACTTAATCACTTACTTACTTTCTTATTTGCTCGCTTCTCGAAATTCGGTGGTAAAGCCCGGATCGTACAGCTTGGAACGGTCATAATGACTGCAGCTTACCACGTCTCCGATAATCATCAGCGCGGTTTTGGTAATGCCGTTCTTTTTCGCGGTTTCTGCGAGTGTTCCCACAGTGCAGACGAAGGACTTTTCGTCCTCCCAGGTTGCCTTGTAGACGATGGCTGCCGGTGTGTCCGCGCTGTAACCGCCGGCAATGAGGCTTGCAGATAGTTCCTCCAAAAGTCCGGTGCTCAAAAACACCACCATAGTCGCGTGATGCGCAGCGAAGGACTCAATGCTCTCTTTCTCCGGTACCGGCGTCCTGCCTGCCATACGGGTGATGATAACACTTTGGGAAATATTCGGTAAGGTATATTCCAGATTCAGCGCCGAGGCAGCCCCGCAGAAAGAGCTGACGCCCGGGCAGTAATCATAAGGGATGCTCTCTTCATCCAGCACATCCATCTGCTCCCGGATTGCGCCGTACAGGCAAGGATCTCCGGTATGCAGACGCACCACCTGTTTCTCTGCCTTTACATCTTGCCGCATCACCTCCAGCACTTCTTCTAAGGTCATTTGCGCGCTGTTATAGATGCTGCAGCCCGCTTTCGCGTAGTCCAGCAGCTGCGGATTGACGAGAGAGCCTGCATAGATAATGGTATCGGCTTCTTCTAAGTATTGCTTTCCTCTCAGGGTGATCAGGTCAGCAGCGCCGCTGCCTGCCCCTACAAAATGAATGGTTTTCATGCTTGTTCCTCCTGCTTTTCTTTGACAATGATGACGGAATAGTAAGACGCATCGTCCGGGATCTCCGCCGGATTCGCATAAATTTTTTCTCCCTCCATCCCACAGTTCTCCACCATGACAGCCTCCTGCCCGCTCGCGAGAATCGCCGCGCGCACCGCTTTCATTTCTTTTCCCGCCTTCATCAGGATCTTCGTTCCCGGCAGCGCCAAAAGCTCCGGCACGCTGTCCTTCCGATAGCTGGCAGGGATCACATGCAGCGGCTGGTCTTTTTCGACCAGATCGGTATTGAGCCTTGCCGCGGCTGCTGTAAAGGAGGTGATACCATTGATGATCTCCGTTTCATAGCCGTCTGCCGCGACCAGCTTGTGCACATACATATAGGTCGCGTACACCGTAACGTCTCCTAAAGTTAAAAAGCTGACCATCAGCCCATCCTCCAGCAGCGCTTCGATTTGCTCTGCCGCTGCGCGGTGTCCTGCTTCCAATACCGCATCATCCTTCACCATCGGCATTTCTACCGCTATCAGCTGTTTCTCCGTGAGCTTCTCGCAGATACCAGCCGCGATGCGATAAGCGACGGAATCCTCCGCCTGTTTGCCCGGCACGACAATGACATCGCTTTGATTTATGATTCGAACGGCTTTGATGGTCATCAGCTCCGGATCTCCCGGACCGACGCCGATGCCGTATAATTTTCCTCTTTGTTTCATCGCTTGATCCCTTCGCCGCGAACTTTTTCCGCGATTCGCGTAAAAATTCGTTTCGCTTTCCTTTTAGATTTTTGTTGCTTTGGCTTCTGCTTCTATTTTGGCAAGCATATCGCGAAAGCCCGCGGTTTCTCCCAGCGCACCCTTTTCGTTGGAAAAGATCAAGGCCTCGGTTTCAATCGCACCGTAGCATCGATGCTGCAGATAGAACGCGATTTTGTCGGTCAGAATCCGCATGGTTTCCGTCAGCAATCCGGCTTCTTCCACAATTTCAACCGCTTCTGCTGTCGTAACCGTATCCAAAATCCGCATCGCGCCGTCCCGGTCGATACCGGCTCTGAGTGCCGCCGCCGCCATGATCTCACTTCTGGCATCCGCGTTCTGCGAATGCGTGTTCATAATGCCGCCTGCAACCTTGACAAACTTGCCGATATGCGCGATAAACAGCAGGCCCTTCGCGCCAAGGTTCACAGCCATATCGATGACCTCACCGATATAATTGCTGCACTTGATTGTATCCCGTATCGGCATATAGTCCAGCTCGTCCAGATAATGCTTCCCGTAGTTTCCAAGCGTGACGACCAGATAGCTTCGCCCCAGGGCAAGCTGCTGCTTCATTTCGACGCGGAGACTGTTTAAGAGCGCGGTCTCGCTCATCGGCTCTACGATGCCGGAGGTCCCTAAGATAGAGATCCCGCCTTCGATACCCAACAGCGGATTGAACGTCTTTTGGGCGCGTTCCGCGCCCTCCGGCACAGAAATCGTTGCGCGCAGACCGCCCTGCCAGCCGTATGCCGCCGCGGTTTCCTGCAGCGCCTCGGTGATCATCTGCCGCGGCACGCGGTTGATCGCGGCCTCCCCGACCGCCTGCTCCAGCCCCGGCCGCGTCACCCTGCCGACGCCTGCGCCCCCGGCAAGATGAAAGCCTGTTTCCGCTCGCTCCACCCGGGCGTAAATCCGTATGCCATCTGTTACGTCAGGGTCATCACCCGCGTCCTTGACAATCGCGCAGGACACAAACGCCTGTGCCATGACGCAATCGACCACTTCCAAATTGAGCGTAATGCCCTTCGGCGTCGTCAGCACCACGAAATCTGTTTTTTCACCGCTCAGCAGCATCTGTGCGGCTGCTTTGGCTGCGGCAGCCGCACAGGTTCCGGTGGTATAGCCGAAACGCATTTTTTGATTATTTTTGATGATATAATAGGCTTCAATTCCGGTCTGATGTTTCATAGCAAATCAGTTTTCCTGCTTTCTCCGCTTCTTCCTTGAGCCGGAAAACGGCTCGATTCATATCGCCTGCCGCGGTGTCGGCAAAGATGACCCGCTCACAGGCGTTCATGCACGTGAGCGCCCGCCGGTACGTTTCCTCCGACATGGCGCAAAAAGGCTTTTCGGTGATGATTTCCGCGGCGAGCAATCTTGCCAGCTGATAGTCGATATCGTTCGGGTACAGAATCCCCGCGGCAAACGGAATGTTTTCCTTCTGCAGTTTCCGATAGACCTCAATCCCGCTGCCTCCTGCCGAAATCACAAAGACGCGCGGCTCTCCCTCCGGCCGCGGCAGCTCGATGCTGCCGAACACCGGGTCGAAATACCCGTTGTCAATGTGATAGAGGCTGCGGATCGTTTCTTCCCGAAAAATCTGCTCCGGCGCGCCATAGGCAAAAATCGTTTCTCCGCTGACGCAGATAATCTTATCGGAAATCTTTTCCGCAAGGTCGATTTCATGCAGAGACATGATAACAGTAATATTTTTCTCCTTTGCCATACGGCGCAGGATGGACAAAAGCTCCAGCTTATATTTCACATCCAAAAAGGAAGTCGGCTCGTCCAAAATCATCACATCCGGCTCTTGACAAATCGCTCTGGCAAGCAGCACCCGCTGCCGCTGTCCATCGCTGATATTCGCGAAATCCCGCATACCGAGTTCCCCGGCATGCACCATAGCCAACGCCTCCTCCACCTTCTGCTCATCATCAGAGGTCAGAATCCCGAGTTTGCCGGTATACGGATAGCGTCCGCTTGCCACGATATCGTGACAGGTCATCAGCTCCGCCTTGATGCGGTCGGTCAAAACGACAGCCATGCGTGAGGCCAGCGCCTTATAGGACATCGCCTGAATGTCCGTACCGTCTAAAATCACGCCACCGCTGATACGCTCCAGCTGGCGGGTGATGCTTTTGAGAATCGTGGACTTCCCGGCGCCGTTCGGTCCGATCAGCGTGACGATTTCTCCTTTTTGGATATCAAAACAGATATCCCGAATCAGCGGCTTTCCCTGATATCCGACGGAAAGCCGATCGAAGGTAAAATACTTGTTCATCAAATTCTGCTGCGCTTTCTTATCATCATATAAATTACAATCGGCGCACCGAAAATCGATGTCACCGTACTGATGTTCAGTTCCACAGGCGCGAACACCGTTCGGGCGATCAAATCGCAGAGCATGCAAAAGACCGAACCGCACAGGAAGCAGCCCGGGATGACCACGAGCGGTTTCGAGGTTCCCAAAGAGGCCTTGGCGATAAACGGTACCGCGATGCCTACGAAGGAAATCGGTCCCGCGAAGGCCGTCACGCAAGCTGAAAGCAGGCTGGAAAGCAGGATCAGCAGGGCGCGGAATACCTTGATATTCACACCCATGCTCTGCGCGTAGGATTCCCCCAGCTGAAACGCGCCGATCGGCTTAGACATGCAGACGGTCGCGGCGAAAGCGATGCCGACCACTGTCGCGCCGACGGAAACCTTGCTCCAGGTCATGCCCGAAAAGCTCCCCAGCGACCAGTTATGCAGGTTGACGATATCTGAGTCGCTGGCAAAGGTTACGACAAAATCCGTCACCGCCGAGCAGATATAGCCGATCATGATCCCCGCGACCAAAAGCGCCGCCATATTGCGGATCTTTCGGGAAACCAGAAGAATGAAGCCCGTCGCGATCAGTGAGCCGATAAAGGCCGCGAAAATCAGCGCGTAGGACGAAAGACTGATGGATTGCCGCATATAAAAGATCATGACCAGCGCAACCACCATCTTGGCGCCCGACGAAATGCCGAGCACAAAGGGCCCCGCGATCGGATTTTCAAAGAAGGTCTGGAGCATGAAGCCGGAAAGGGACAGTGCCCCGCCTAAAATGGCAGCCATCAAAATCCGCGGCAGGCGGATGCGCCAGATAATATCCATCTGGGTCTTGCTGCCTTCCTTGCTGAAGATGACCTTCGCGATTTCTCCGGCGGACAGATGCACGCTTCCCGTATTGATGTTCAAAATCGTAATCAAAACGAACGCTGCCGCCAAGATTACAAAAACCATCGTCCAACGCAGCCGGCGTCTGGCGAGCTCCCTGTGAAAGCTCTCCGGCGCACGCGCGCGATCCCCTTTGCTATTTACGAAATCTGTCATATTCCTACTCCGATTCCTTCATTTTTTCCAGGAATTCCAGCTGATCGGTATCCTGTCCGGTGAATACCTTATGAAAATCCAAAATCATGTTGGCAATCACATCCGTTCTCTGGTACATCGAGCTTCCGGTCGTATAACACGCGCCGTTTTTAACTGCCTTGAACTCTTTCAAAACTTCGTCTTTTTTGATGAGGTCCTCGATGGTTTTTACCGAACTGTCAATGCTGGCGTTGTAAATGATATAATCCGCATCCCGCGCTTTCTCATAAAAGCTTTCCATCGTCATGGATACGGAGGTTTTGCCGTCCTCGTCCACCACGCCGTCAAAGGCGTACACGCCGCCTGCCATCTTGATCATCGACGGTACATAGTCCGTAGAGCTTCTGACTACCACCTTACCGTCCGTAGTCAAATAGAAGAACGCGGCAACTTTGCCGGTGCTGCTGTAGTTTTCGAGCTCCGCCACGCTTTCCTTCTGTTTCTCAAAGAATGCGTTCGCTGCCTCTTCTTTTTCGGTCAGTACACCGTAAAGCTTGATCCATTCGGTTCTCCCCAGAGGATTGGACTCGTAGCTGGAACGATCGACCAAAACAGGTACACCCAATTCTTCCAGCATTTCCTTGACATCCGGCGTATGATAAATCATGGTGGACTCGATGGCAAGCTCACAGCCCTGCGCCAATATCAATTCATAATCGGGTGTGTTGTATTTGCCGGCATAGACGAGCTTTCCCTCCCGCATCCGTTTCGCGGCGTTTTCAACGGTCCAGCCCGACTCCTTCAGCGCGGTCATGGAGACATGATCCAGAGCGTCGATCGCGTCAAACAGGGACATGACCGCCGTCGCGCCCAGATAAATATGCTGCAGCGGCAGCTGAATGATCTGTATGCTGTCATCCAGCTCCTTCGGCACGCTGCCGCCTTCCGGCACGACCAGATATTTCGCGTCGTCAAAAACATCGACCAGACTGTAACCGCCCTCGTACTGATCAATTGCCAGACAACGCGCATAGTCGAAAGTTACGGATTTTTCGTAGGTCAGTCCTGCAATCTCCGGTATGCCTCTGTCGTTCGCATCACTGCCGCCCTGCCCTGTCTCACTGTCACCCCCGCCGCAGCCGCTTAACAAGGCCGCGCTCAGGAGCAGACACAACAGCAGGCTCAGTAGTTTTCTTTTTGACTTTTTTTGCATCATCATGGTTTCCTCTTCTTTTTTAATATCACCATCGCTGCGCCCGCGAGCAGGAGTATCACGACGACAAGCATCCCCCATATTGGGAAACCGCCGGGCTTCTGCTCTGTTTCGGCTTCCGCCTCAGCAGCCTCGCTTGCGCCGGCTTCGGAAATTTGCGCTGTGAGACTATCCCAAAACGCCGCATCCAGCATCGCGCTGCAGGCTTTCTCCGCTTCTGTTTCTTCCATTCCGCAGAGCGCCGCGTAAACCTTTGCCCACTCTGCCTTTGCCTCAAGGCTCGCTTCGTCTGCCGAACGATCCAGCAGGACAGGAATGCCGAGGGTCGCGAACCGTTTTTGCAGCGTTTCGAGCTGCGTTTGCTTTGCTTCACGCGCTGCTTCCCCGTCTGCTTGATCGACAGCAAGCATCGATGATGGCAAGATCGCGAAGTCGTTTTCCTCCTGTACGATTTTTTTAAAATCAGGGGCTTGTGCGGCGTCAGTGTTCTCTGCATTGCCCTCGCCTGTCAGCAGAAGACTTTGACAGCCCAATTCCCTAAGAAAACGGTTTGCCGCTTGAGAGGAGGACCAGATTCTTCCCGTTGGAACGGAAACCAAAATCATTTCCTTCTCAAGACCAGCCGGAACCTCAATGCCTTCCGGTATCAGCAAATAGCTGACGGTACTGCTGCGATACAGCTCCTGCGTAATCTCGCTCTGCGACTTTGCGATGCGTTTGCCTTCTTCGTCGTACACAGCCTCGGTTGTCTTTTTGTCGCTATTCTTTTCATAGGAAAGGATGGAATCCTCGCTCATATCGATCCGCAGCAGCTTCACGCCGTTTTCGTAACGATAAAGCTCGCAGTATTTCGCGTATCGCATCGGGATTTGTTCGGCTTCGCCCAAACCGATGATCTCAAGTTTCGCGTCGGCAGACTCTCCTGCTTTCTCTGCTTTATCCTTCGGTTTCTTGCTCACGCCGCCAGCCGCTTTTTCGGCTTCCGCCAGATAGGGGTAGATCGTGTAACTGATCCAATGCGGCGCGGACATCGCGACCGTTCTGCCCGAAATCTCGTTGTTGGCGTTGAGCTTGACCGGAATCGTAAACGTGGACTCGGAACTTCCCGTATTCGCGTAAACACTGCCGCCCGCGCGCACCTTATCGTAGGAGGAACTGCTGAAACGAATGGTTGCGTAAGCCTTTCCTTTTTTGACAGTAATCTTGCCGCAGGCAATATAGGCAAGTCTGCCGGAGCCGCCTGACCAGCTGAATTGATCTAAGGTGTAAACGCCGTCCGCGAGACCGGATTTTTGTGTAATCTTCTGCGTTCCGCTCTGCGGATTGTCATCCTTTTCTTTATCGGCAGGCTTCTCTTCACTGTCGGATTCCGTCTTGCCGCTGCCTGAGGCATGATTGTCTTTATTTTGATCAGAGTCAGGTTTTGCGCCCGGCTCCTGCTTGTTTTCTAACTCTTCCTTTGCTTTCTCGCTGCTGTAAAAGCTGATGGTATGCTGATACCAGTTGTCGGATTTGACCGCGTGCGCGGCAATATCCAGGGGCTGATCCAGCGCGGATACCGGTACGGTAAAGGTATATTTCCCGTCTACGACGGTATAAGCGCTGAGCAGCGCCGCCTCAGCGTTCGGCGCGTCCTCTGCCTTACCCATGTATAGCTTATCATATCCGCTTCCGGTCAGCGAAAAAGTCGCGGTCATCTGTCCGCCTGTGACCGTCAGCCGCGCGGTTCTTTTGCCATCTTCATCCGAAACAAGATAGAACATGCGCTGATCCGTCTCCGCCGGAATCGAGTAGGTTCCGTCTGCGAGCGGCGCGGCGGCTGTCTGAGAGGTCTGCGTTTCCCCTGATAAAATTGTCTCTTCTCCCGTCGCGAACGCTGCCGCCTGCTGCGTGAAGATCAACAGCAGGCACAGCAGCGCCGCGAGAAGCATATTTTTTCTTTTTCTCATCCTGCCCCTCCAAGGCTGCTATTTTACCTTTACGGATTTTACCGCGGACCAGTTCGCGCAGCGTTTGCCGTTTGTCACAGTTTTGTAGGTTCTGATTCTAAAATAGTATTTCTTTCCGGATTTTAAACCGGTCACTTTTTTGGAGACCGCGCTCTTGGAAACTCGCAGAGTTTTCGTCTTGGATGCTGTGAATTTACTGCTCGTGCTGTATTGGACTTCGTAACCGCTGATACCCGATTTTTTGGTCCATTTGATCGCTGCGGATTTCTTTCCTGCGGCGACAGAGGTCAGCTTTGTTTTGCTGAGCTTGCCGGTCTTGCAGACAACGGAATCGCTCCACACAGAATAAACCTTGCTGTCATTGACACTCTTGATACTTCTGACGCGCAGGTAATAAGTGTTTCCGCTTTCCAAATACAGCTTTTGGGAAGTCTTAGAGGCTCCCTGTATCGTGACTGTCTCTTTGTCGGAAAAATCCTCACACGTCGCGTATTCGGCCTCATAGCCGTAGATACCGGCTTCCGCGGACTTGTTCCACTTTACGGTTACAGTGCCGGAAACAGCCTCAAACTCTGCCTTTGGAGCTGCGGGAACATCTTTATAAAATACAATATTGTGGTCGTGCCACGCTTTGCCCTTTGTCCCGTAGGCCGCAAGTTTCATGACGGTATCGAAGCTTTCCACCGGAATACGGAAGGTGTACATGCCTTCCGCGTCCTTCTCATAAGGGAGATAAGAGCTCTCCGCCGCCTTAAGCGCGTCTGCCGCCGTACCGAGATAAAGCTTATCATAGCCCTGTCCGTTCAAACGGACGGTCGCGGTCATCTTGCCGTCTTGAACCTCCAGCTTGCAGGTATTGTTATCCTGCTGCGCGATGTGAAACATTCTGCCCGCGCCGATAGTGTCGGTCGCCGCGCCGACGGTGTAACTGCCATCCGCAAGCGCCGCAGTATCCTTCGCGTTCTCCGTATCTGCGAACGCGCATACACTGCCTGCCGCGACCAGGGCGGCACACAGAAGCGCGCTGATCCATTTTTGAAATGTTTTTTTCATCTTATTTCTCCATACAAGCAGAGAGGCAGACACCGCCCGCCCCTCTGCATGATTTCCTAAGTTAAACTTATTTTACTTTTACTTTCTTCGCGGTGCTCCATGCGGAGTAAACCTTCTTGCCTGTTGCGGTTTTCTTGTAAGTTCTTACCTGTACATAATAAGTCTTTTTGGACTTCAGCTTCTTTACCGTTACCTTCTTGGAGGAAGCTGTCTTGACAGCTGCCTTCGCAAGACCTTTCTTTGTCGTCGCATATCTGTACTGGTAGCCGGACATACCGCTCTTCGCGGAGATGGCAACCGTCATCTTCTTGGTGCCTGCTGTCAGCTTGCAAGTGGTTGTTTTTGCGACAGCCGCTTTCTTTACCGCAGCCTTCGCGTGCGCGACAACGATATCCTGGACTTCTTTCAGTTCACCCAGACCGATGATCTGAGAGGATACGCTGAAGCCCGCTGCCTTGAACTCGGATGCCCAGGAGTCTTCTTCTCCTGCCATGTCGTTGTTGGCGTGGTCACCCGCGACAACCATCATCGGACGCAGAACGACCTTCTTATAGCCAGCTTTCTTCACAGCCGCAACCACAGCTTCCAGAGAAGTGGATTCCGGATTGCCTTCTACCGTGCCGATGAAAGCGTTGGTATATCCAAGTTCTGTCATCTTTTCCTGCAGCTGCGTATAAAGCTCTTTTGCGGAGTGGGAAGTGCCGTGTCCCATGAATACGAACGCGGTCTCCTTGTCAGCCTTCGCAGCATCAACCGTCTCAAAGCCGGCTTTTGCGGCAGCGTCCTTATAAACCGCGTCAGATACCTTTGTTCTGTCCGCGTCGGTGTCGCAGATCGGTGTCGCGAAGATCACCTGTTTGAACTTGCTCTCGTATTTTTGAACGGTTTCCTTGAGTTCATCGAATTCCGCGCCGCTCATCAGCGTGGTCGGCTGTACGACCAGAACCTGCACCTTGTTTTTGATAGCTCTCTCAACAGCCTGTTCTACGTTATCGATCTTTTCGTTATCTCTAGCCTGAATGTGGTTGATGATGATCTGTGCAGTGAAGCCTCTTCTGACGGAGAAGTTCGGGATTGCTTTTGCGACTGCCTTTTCGATCGCGCCGATGGTTGCGACACGGTTGTCGTTGTAGCTGGTGCCGAAGCTGCCTACCAGAATTTCGTAGCTGCCGATTTTATCCTGATTCAGCGGATCATCCTTGGAAGCGTCGCCGGTATCCTCCGCGAAATATTCATAGCCGCCCTTTTCTTCACCTTCTTCCAGATAGTAAGCAAAACCGGTGACTTGCTTCTGTTCCGCATCGGTCAAGGTATTCCAGCCTCTTCCTGCTGCTTCGCAGAGTACGTCCGTACCTGCAGTTCTTTCCTGATAGTAAATCGCACCGGTCAGGTTTGTTACCAGTTCCGGCGTAAATTTTACAGTCAAG
>URWB01000018.1 GCA_900551415.1 uncultured Eubacteriales bacterium | reverse complement strand
TCCGGAAGGCTCTTGACGATGTCCGCGAGCAGCTTGCCGGGGATGACGCAGCCGCAGAGGCTGGCGGCAAAGGCGATGCGACGGCCGAGATCCTTGGTAAAAAAATCGTTTTCGCCGTCAATCAATATGCCCGCGCGGGAGCCCGCGAGCAGCTGTTCCTTTTCATGCAGATGCAGGAAACGCAGCAGCGCGAGGGTAGCCGCGTCCATGCCAGCAGCGTCCGTCTGGGCGGCAAAGAGCAGGACAGCGTCACGCAGTGAGCCGCTTCGTGCCGCGCGCGCGAAAGCCTCCGCGGAGGAGAGGACGGTGAGGCGCGTATCCTCTTTTGCGGAGGCTGTGTCCTGTACAAGACGCAGTGCTTCCGCGAAGTGCGGGCGTGCAGCGGTCGTAAAGGTTTGGATCAGATAAAATTCCATGGTTTCACCTTCTTTTTTTGTGTCTGCCGCGCGGAAACGAGCGGCAGTCAGATTGCCGGAAACAGAAGCTTTGTGCGCGGCAGCAGACATCTGTTTGCTGTGGGCAGCGGCTTCACATTAAATCAGTGCGCACAGATTGCGGTAGGCATGTTCGATCCGCGCGTATAGCGCAGGCGGAAGCAGGATATCCTCATATTCGACCTGTCCTGCGGACAGGCGGTTGCGCAGACCGAGGAACGCGCCATCGCTGCCGCGGCCGAAGTAGACCGAGCTGTAATGCCACTCACCCTGCATCGTCAGCAAGAGGGAAATCGCGCCGGACGAAAAGGCAGGCGCCAGATACGGCTTGAAGCCCAGCTCACGGATTGCCAGGTTTGCTTTGACGGTCAGGTCAGTCAGTTCACGCGAAAGCGCGTCGTCGTAATGTTCGATGCTGTTTGCGATGACAAGATCCGCGCCGTGCGGGCCGAAGGCGCGTCCTTCTGTCAGGTAATCCGCGAAGCGTGCGTCTTTTTTGGCGTAGTATTCCGCGCGCTTGTTCATGACGCCCAGACCGTAGCCGCGAATCTGCGCCGGGGCGAGACCCGATGACAGCAGGACTTCCTTGCAGAGCGGATCGACCGGGTCGGAGACGACCGCAAAAAGACCCTGGTATCCGGCGGCTTTCGCAAGCTGTCCATAGTGAGCGGCAATTTTTCGATTGGCTTCAAACTGCAGCATGCGGACATCACCGCCGCTGCCGAGGGGCGGCACAGCTTTGGTCGCGCAGAAGATGAACAGATCACAGTCAAAGATTTCATTCTCTGCGACCGGAGCGACTTCCGGCAGCGGATGCGTGCTGAACGGCCAGCCGATCTGGTTCATTTCCGCTTCATAGCGTAAAATTGTGTTTGGGTCAAGATCATAGATCCCGATACGATCGATGATTGCGCCGCCGAGCAGGCGCAGGCCCAAAAGCAGGGAGGCGCCGACGTCGCCCAGCGCAGCGATATTGACGCGCAGATGGTTTTGTCCGCGTGGCGCAGGCAGGGTCAGAGGGTCATGCTCCGGGCAAAGCCGCGAAAGACGCTGCGGTGCTGCGGCGTGCGCGCCAGCACGCGGCAGTGCGCGAACGGCAGATTGGTCTTTGTTCATTTTGTATCCGTCCTTTTTGTTCTACTTAAAAAGTTTTTTCATTCTTATCAGTTTTTCGATGTCCATCTCAACAAAATCAGAGGCAGCCATATTCTCGTCCATGCGGGTGTGCCGCAAAAGATCCGGATTTTTTGGACTGGTGATGACCTCGCCGAGACGCTTGAGTGTGAGCTTCTGTTCAAAAATCTTCTGGTATTCCTCCTCCAGGGTTTTGAGAATCTCCCGCGCGTTGATTAAAGCAGTCATCGAAAAATCGTAGTAATGCGCATTGGAGATCTTTCCTAAGAAAGAAGGCACCGCGAACGGCAGCACGAGGTTCAGCGAAGGGATCATATCGCAGGCTTCGACTTGCGTCCCCCTTGGCTTCCGGCTGTCTCCGCCGATATACGGATACAGCGCGCTTTCGTCGATCCAGCACTTCAGATTCGGCAGGAAATAGGCACTGTCTACGCTGCGCTCCTTGATCTGCATCAGATCGCGCCCGCGGCCGGTCTGCACGCCGACAACGGTATCTGCGACAACGACGCCGCTGGATTTGAGAATCGGGTCAATCTCGTTCATGCGGTAGCCCTTGTGCAGCAGATCATCAATGAGGATGACCGGACGGTTGAAGGATTTGATGGTGCGGATCTGATTTTCAAGCGTCGAATAGTAACTCTTTTCCTCGATCGTAAACCCGGAGAGATCCTCGTAAAAGTATTTTTCGGTATGCAGCGCCTTGGTTACTGTGTTCGGAACTGCGGAGCCTTCCAGCACCTTGCCGAACGGTACCGCCATGTATTCGCCGTAGGACTTCGTCTCGTACGGAGTCGGGGAGACTCGATTGATCCGCGCGATCAGATGAATCATCTTGTGGTACATGATGTCCGAATTGTAGGAAAGCACCAGTTCACTCGGATAGATTTCGGTGAGAATCCGCAGGAGGCGGTCGTGCGCCTGTTCAAGCGCAGAAAGAACCGCAGGGCGTTTGTTCAGCGGATGTTTAATCAGAGTATCCGCGTTTTTAAAAATGATGACCGGAGAACGCATGTCAACCGCGTAGATCGGTCTGGCACCGTTCGGCGCGATATTGCGGAAGCCCTGCTTGGCGACAGTTTGCAGGACATGCGGCGCCAGGCCGGCTTTGTCACAGGGATGGTAAACCACATAGGTGTAGTCACGCGCCAAAAGCTCCGAAAGCATCTCGACCAGTATAATCTGTTCCCGATTCGCGACAGAAGCGTGAGCAGGGAAGAACAGCCCGCCGATCACCGCGATGGAACCGGCAGCTTTACTGCGGATATAGGCGGCGATGTTTTGATCGCCGAAGGTCTTGAGCAGATCGATGCTGTCGACACGTTTGACTGCAGCGAGCGCCGCGATACGGTTTTTGTCTGCGTTTTCGCGGATGCAGAGCATGTGAACCTGTTCTCCGGTGAGATAAGCGCGCACAGCCGCGCAGTCATAGCCTTGCGCGAGCAGGTCGGAGCGCAGGCTGTCCAGCACAGCCGGATCGGCCGGTGCGAAAGGTTCCAGCAGGATGTCACGTGCCTGCAGGACATGCTTATAGGCCGGCTCTCTCATATACAGACCGTTTTCAAAAATATAGTTTTGCGCGACCGGATCGATCAGGTTGGAGATGTCTCGGCCGGAGTCAATGTTTTCACGGATTCTGGTCGAGCTGATATCCTCAAAATGCTCCGCGAGATGCAGATTGATAATCTTGCCGCTGATCGGATAACGCGTTTGGCTCGCGGAGGCGTCCCGCCGCTCGTCCGAACTGCGTTTGAAGATGATATGATTCAGCGTATGAATCGAATTTTGCCGCGGCTCCATGCGGTAGCAGGAAGCGTTTTCGATGACATCGCTGCCCGCGACAAAATAGAGCTCTTTGCCCGCGAACAGCTTTTTGAGCTTCGTAAGGTCTGCCGGATTGGCAATGTTGACCGGAAAATCGTCCGGAAAAATATAGATGTTTTCTTCATCGGAGACCGACATGCTCATGATCTTGCGGCGCTGCAGGCGCGGCTGCGTCTTTTTGGACCAGCTGAATTCGTCGAGCGCCAGATAGACTTCGCAGCCCATGTCGCGGATTTCGCGGGCGATGGCCTTGTGGCTGAGACTGAACGGGTCGAAGGTTCCCGGGAAAAAAGCCACCTTTTTTGGCTCCTCCATAGCAAAGGCGCCGAGCTCCAGCTCATAGTCACAGATAAAGCGGTATAGGTGCTTCAGGACGGCGGCATTGTGAAAAAAGTCCAGCTCGTTTTCTCTGCGTGAAGCGTACAAGGTCAGAATGCGCTTGCCGCAATGGCAGAAGAGGTTGTATTTTTCTGAAAGGCTGAGCTTGGCGGAGCCGAAGATATTCATGCCGATGCTCCAGAGCGCTTCCTGACTGATGGCCGACTCGTAGTTGGCAAAGCCGCGCACGATCAGGCTGAGCACTCTGTATTTACGCTTTTTGCGTGCCGCGTCACTTTCGAGCGCACCGAACAAGGTCTGATAAAGGTCATAATGTTCGATGACGACACCGAGCGTATGCAGGACCGCTCCGACCACCTGCCCGTTGGTCGAGCTGAAGAACTTTTCGAGATCCAAAAGCAGCTCATCCAGTTCGCGCGGCGGCAGATGCAGCATCAAAACCCCCAGGTAATCCGGAATATATTTGGAAAACTGGTAGTCGCCGATTTCCAGTCCCTTGCTGAGTTCGACAGCGATCTCGTTTCGCTGTTCAAGCGGCAGACGATCGATCATCGAAATCAGCGCGCGTCCGGCCGATTTTCTAACCACGACCGTTTCGCTGACCTTGACGAGATTGCCCAGATGGGTCGCGACATGCAGCGCCTGTCCGTCGCCGCCGGTATGCGAAAGAGAGCGCAGCATGAGACGGATATTGGCGATCTTGACCGGCCAAGGCGTGCGTGCCTTGAGATTGTCCAGATACATCTCGGAAAGATCCTCTCTGGTGAGTTCTGCCTGCGGGTTGAAGCCCAGGCAATGCTTGATTTCCCGGTCGTAGGTCTGACTGAAAGGCGCGTTCGGATAATGATATTTTACGTCGATGGCAGCGGTTTTAAGACCGAGATCCTCCCCCGCAAGCATCCGCTCAGCGAAAACGAGAATCTCCTTTGTCTGCGCTGGGGTAAAAAACTCCGGTTCGAGCATGACTGCCGTCTGCAGCAAGGATTCTTTGTTGCGGTAGGTAAGATTTTCTTCGCGGTACCAGCGTAATAAGGCTTCCGCATATTCCTCGCGCTGCGGCGGCCGGCTGCCGCGCAGAAGTGTGTAAGCGACACTTTTCAGACTGTTTTCAATCCATTTTTTGTGCTGCTCTGTCAGTCTGTAATCCGGCACCAGGATCACGCGAAGGGTATCCTTCCACAGGGAAAGATTCGTGACATCCTTGTGCGGCGGCGTGACGCCTGCCGGCAGTTCTTTTTTGTATTCTTCGTTGAATTGCGCGATGATCTGCCCGAGGACCTCGGCGGCCTGATTGCGGATATCGCTCTCCTTATGAACCAATAATTCGAGCAAGAAGCGATGTGTCATCAGCTTTTGTTTCTCCGTCATGTAGGCAGAGTATTCGCCTAAGATCGAGATATAGGCGCGAAGATTTTTCCAGTTTTTTTCGCTGCGTGCCGTTTCGATCAGATTCGCGAAATCCTCCTGCCTGGAGAACTTGTTCATCAGACGGATGTTATGCGCGATGGAAAGATTCTTAAATTCCTTGACAACCGCATCGCCGCTGAGCAGCGGATAGTCCTTGGGCTGCGACAGGAGGGGTTTCGGCGGGAGTTTGCGCGGCAGCCGCGGCAGATCGGTCAAAACACCGAGCGACTGCATATAAGCTTCGAAGTCCCGCAGTTTGTTATAGACCTTCCGATAGCGATGCTCCTTGGCGGCATCCACATGATCCAGCTTGTTCAGAATGACGTCAAAGGAATCCGCGAGGCTGTAAAAACGGACAATTTCCTGTCCGGCGGCGTCGCGGGTGCTTTTGACTCTAAAATCCGCGTAGATCAAAAGCAGGGATTCCGCGGAGAGGTTGTCCAGCTCCAGATCCCAGGTCGAGTGATTCGCGGCAATGTGCCCGATCATCGGCATGTTGAAGCGATTAAAGCAGAGGTCGGTGTAATAATAGTGCAGATAGGGAATGCGTTTTTCTTCGCTTTTTTTGCAGCCGTATTTGCCGATGTCGTGACCGGCCGCCGCACCCGAAATCAAGCCCAGATCCAACGGGACCCGCAGAGCCGCGAGCTGCCGGGCGGCATGCATGGCGACATAATGGACTCCCGCGATGTGACCGAGCGTATTGAAGGGTGTCAGCTCTGTGCCGAGACGCATAAATTCATAAATATAGTGTTTACCTGCCATGCGGAGCAGCTGTGCGTATTCGCCGCTTCCGCTGTACAGTTCGCGTTCCTCCTGTGTGAGAAGCGCGAAGTCGAGCGTCGGATCAAAAGGCAGGGTCTCGCGCTCAAATCGGTACAGTCCCTTGAGAAACTGCAGCAGAAACAAGCGGGCGGCCGTTTGCTCCGGAGTTTCCACGACACCGGAGGCTTTTTCCGGAAAAATGCGCCCGAGTACCTGCCGGTAGGCATGCTGCAGCCAGCCGTCCGCCGGCGGCGCGCAGAAGCGATTTAATTGCGGTTCCAGCCGCGCGATCACCTTTTTGGCGCAAAATCTGCCGCGCGCATCTGTGTCGGCAAGCAAAGCCTTCGCCAAAAGCTTCGCTTCTCCGGAGTGCAGGAGGGCGGTCATATCGGGAGGCGTCATTTTGACACGCCGCAGGAAGTCTTTTTCGGTCATGCAGACGGAGATGGTGTGGGAAAGGTGAATATGTGGTTCCATTTGATGATTCATGGTGCGCTCCTCGCAAATTTCGGTTTCTTTCGCGCGGGATCCCCGCGCGTATGCCGCGTTAAAGTTATGCGGGACAGATACAGTCCCGAAGGTATCTGAAGATATCTTAAGTATAGCACAGTGAGAAAGCGCCTGCAACGCGCTTTGTGCAGACGGAGCGGAGCAAAATTTCTCTGCTTTGGCGAATTTCGCGAAGAGAAGAGGCAAAATCCCTAAAATCCTCGCAAATCCCATTGACTTAAGGGTCTGGCGGCGTATATAATAAAAGATACGGCACCGCCCCGTGTGGGCGCTTGCGAAGGAAGAATTTATGATAATGAAGAGGTTAGAATACAGATGAAAGAGATTACACTCAGAGAGTTATTTCGAAACACAGATGCCTATGCGGGGCAGGAGGTCCTGATCAAAGGCTGGGTCAGAAACAACAGGAATTCCAACAAGTTTGGGTTTATCGAATTAAATGACGGATCGTTTTTTAAATCCGTGCAGGTCGTATATGAAGAAGCGTTCCTTGACAATTACGAAGAGATCGCAAGGTCCTATGTCGGCTCTGCGCTGGCGGTCCGCGGAGAAGTCGTGCTGACGCCGAACGCGAAGCAGCCGTTTGAGATCAAGGCGAAACAGGTGGCGGTCGAAGGCACATCCACGCCGGACTACCCGCTGCAGCCGAAGCGCCACTCGATGGAATTTTTAAGAGAGATCGGTTATCTGCGTCCGAGAACGAACATGTTCAGTGCGGTGTTCCGCGTCCGTTCTTTGGTAGCCTACGCGATTCACAAATTCTTTCAGGATCAGGACTTCGTCTATGTGCATACCCCTGAGATTACTGCCAGCGACGCAGAGGGTGCCGGCGAGATGTTTCAGGTAACGACGCTGGATCTCGAAAATCTGCCGAGAACCGAGGACGGCAAGATCGACTACAGCCAGGACTTTTTTGGCAAAAAGACCAGCCTGACCGTATCCGGACAGCTGGAGGCGGAGATTTTCGCGCTGGCGTTCCGCAATGTTTACACCTTCGGACCGACCTTCCGCGCGGAGAATTCCAATACCGCCCGCCACGCGTCCGAATTCTGGATGATCGAGCCGGAAATGGCGTTCGCGGAGCTGGATGACTATTTGGAAGTAGCGGAGGCCATGATCAAGTATATCATTCATTACATTCTGGAGAACGCGCCGGAGGAAATGGAGTTCTTCAATTCCTTCGTGGATAAGACCCTGCTCGACAGACTGGACAATATCGTGAACTCCGACTTTGGCAGAGTCACCTATACGGAAGCAGTCGAACTCTTGCAAAAATCCGGAAAGGAGTTCCAATATCCGGTGGCGTGGGGTATCGACCTGCAGACTGAGCACGAAAGATATCTGACCGAGGAGATTTTTAAGAAGCCGGTATTCGTCACCGATTATCCGAAGGATATCAAGGCCTTCTACATGCGTCTGAATGATGACGGCAAGACCGTTGCGGCGGCAGACCTTTTGGTGCCGGGCGTCGGCGAGATCATCGGCGGTTCTCAGAGAGAAGAAAGACTTGATGTGCTGGAAAAGAGAATGGACGAAATGGGTCTCAACAAGGAGGATTACTGGTGGTACTGCAATCTCCGCAAATTCGGCGGCGTCAAGCACGCGGGCTACGGTCTGGGCTTTGAGCGTATCATCATGTATGTGACCGGTGTGCAGAACATCCGAGACGTCCTTCCATTCCCGAGAACACCAAAGACGGCGGAGTTTTAAGACCGCAAGCGGTAAAGCGCAGGAAACAAGAGGAAAAAAGCAAAGGGCACTTCGGCGTATGACCGAGGTGTCCTTTTGGACATCTGAAAGGAGAGATTTCGCTTATGAACACGAGGACCAAGGGCCTCTTGGCGACCATGATATCGGCGGTTTTTTTTGGGTTTATCCCTCTTTTTGTAAAGACGATCTGCGCGGGCGGCGGCAACAGCGTCAGCGCGGCCTTTTACCGCTTTTTTCTTTCGGTTCCGGTTCTTTACATCTATCTGAAGGCACAAGGAATTTCCATGCGCATTACGCGGACGGAGTTTGCAAAAATCGCGCTGATTACGATCTTTGGTTACGGCGGAACGGCAGTCCTGCTGTTCTCCTCTTATAACTTCATCCCGTCCGGCATGAGCACGACCATACACTTCATGTATCCGGTTTTTACGATTCTGGGGTGCATGATTTTTTTTAAGGAAAAGGTCAGCCCGCTGAAGCTGCTGTGCGTAGCGCTCTGCTTCGGCGGCATCCTGCTGTTCTATAACGGCGAAAGCGGAGGGAGCGTCCTCGGCATGGCGCTGTCCTTTTTGTCCGGTGTCACCTATGCCTTCTATACGATCTATCTGGAAAAAAGCGGTCTGCAAAAGATGGAAAATCTCAAGCTGATTTTTTACATGAATACCGTCGCGGCGGCGATGATCCTTGTCATGGCGCTGCTGACCGCGCAATTTACACTGCGGCTCACGCCGCTTGCGTGGGGAACGGCAGCCTTTTTCGCGACAGCGACCTCGCTGATCGGGGTACTGGGCTATCAGATCGGCGTCAAGTGCATCGGACCGCAAAACGCGGCGATTCTCAGCACCTTCGAGCCGATTACCAGCGTGATTGTGGGAGTTTTGGTGTACCGGGAAGCATTTTCGGCACGAACCCTTTTGGGCTGCCTGTGCGTTCTTTCGGCGGTGGTCATCGTCGCGAAAATGAAGGAATAGGGGAAGCCTTAAAATATTTTGACGTTAAAGAGGAAGATATTTGGAAAACAGTTGTTTTTTCAATTTC
This sequence comes from uncultured Eubacteriales bacterium, assembly GCA_900551415.1. GTDB lineage: Bacteria > Bacillota > Clostridia > Peptostreptococcales > Anaerovoracaceae > CAG-238. The sequence goes on along the minus strand of URWB01000018.1, from coordinate 16,759 downwards.
CATTTGATATAATATTGACGATTGTAAAAATATTTTGGGAGGTCTGAATAAATGAAAGACTATACAAGCGAAATGATAAGAAACGTTGCTTTATTAGGACACGGCGGATGCGGCAAAACAACATTCCTCGAGGCGGCCCTTTTGGCAACCGGCGTCATCACCAGATTAGGTAAAGTTGAGGATGGTTCCACGGTATCCGACTACGATAAAATGGAAATTGAAAAAGGATATTCCATCAACACGACCTTAGTACCGGTAGAATACAACAATGTCAAGATCAACTTTGTTGATACTCCGGGCTTCTTCGACTTTGCGGGCGAAGTACAGGGCGCGCTCAGAGGCGTGGAAGCAGCGGCTATCGTGGTGGACGCTTCCGCGGGCGTACAGGTAGGAACAGAGAAAGCATGGGACGCATGCAAAAAGATCGGATCTCCGAAATTTATTATTCTCAATAAGATAGATAAAGAAAACGTTGATGTGGCAGCGACGATCCAGCAGCTGCAGGACAAGTTCGGCAACGCGGTCGTCACGCTGGAGGACAAGGACGCGATGGCAGAAGCGATCGCGGAAGTTGACGAAGAATTGATGGATATCTACTTCAACGAGGGAGGATTTACGGACGAGCAGTTCAGCAAGGGCCTGACCAAGGGTATCCTGCAGGGTGATATCGTACCGGTGTTCAAGTGCTCCTCTCTGACCGGCGAAGGCGTCAAAGAAGTTCTGCAGGAAATCATCGAATTCGTGCCGAATCCAACCATCGAAGGTTATCGCGCGAAGGACGAAAACCAGCAGCCGATAATCATCAAAGCGAATCCGGACGACAAACCGGTGCTGTTCATCTTTAAGACTTTGGCGGACTCCTTCCTCGGCAAGATTTCTCTTGCAAAAGTTGTCAGCGGCAAGGTATCCGCCGGCATGACCCTGCATAATTTCAGAGTGGAAAAGGACGAAAAATTAGGCTCTGTATTCTTTGTCAGAGGCAAAGAAAAGATCGACTGCAAAGCAGCCGTCGCGGGCGATATCGTAGCGCTCGGCAAGCTGGAATTCACCAAGACTGGCGATACCCTGTCCGAAAAGAGCAATCCGACCTTTATCAATCCGGTTGAATTCCCGCAGCCGACCCTGTTCATGGCGATCGAAACCGCGGATAAGGGCGCGGACGATAAGCTCTCCACAGGCTTCGCGAGACTGACCGAAGAGGATCCGACACTGGCGCTGGTAAGAAACAAGGAAACGCGTCAGACATTGGTCGGCGGTCAGGGCGAAAGCCAGCTTAACATCGCGCTGAGCAAGTTAAAGACAAAATACGGCGTCAGCGTCAACGTGGTGCCGCAAAAAATCGCGTACAGAGAAACCATCAAGGGAACTTCCGATGTACAGGGCAAGCATAAGAAGCAGTCCGGCGGTTCCGGCCAGTACGGCGATGTACATATCAAGTTCGCGCCGTCCGCGCAGGAATTTGAATTCAGCGAAGAACTCTTCGGTGGCTCTGTTCCGAAACAGTATGTTCCGGCTGTCGAAAAAGGTCTGCTGGAATGCATGGAAAGAGGTCCGCTGGCCGGCTGCAAGGTGCAGAATGTCAAGGCGACCTTATATGACGGTTCCTATCACCCGGTAGACTCCAATGAAACCGCCTTCAAAATCGCGGCATCCCTGGCGTTCAAGAAGGGTATCGCAGAGGCGAAGCCGGTTCTGCTGGAGCCGATCATGAAGCTGGAGATTTCCGTACCGGATGATTTTGTAGGCGCGGTCATGGGCGATCTGCCAACCAGACGCGGCGCAGTGATGGGTATGGATCCGCAGCCGGGCGGCGGACAGATTCTGCACGCGGAAGCACCGCAGGCGGAGTTATTCGACTACGCGATCGCGCTGCGCTCCATGACACAGGCCAGAGGCTCCTTCACGATGGAATTCGCAAGATATGAAGAGGTTCCGGCTATGAACGCGCAGAAGATCATCGAAGCGCACAAGGCCGAGGAAGAGGCATAGAGCAGCGCGCCGAGAAATACAGACAAAAATTCAAAGCCCCTATGGACAAGATAGGGGCTTTACTGTATAATTAAAAGGAACAAATGTTCGGAGTGAAGCGGAAGCATTTTTGAAATAAGGTTACCGCAATCCCATCGGCTTTAGACAATGGGTAGTTCACGGTTGACGATATGAGCATTGTTAGAATTGCAAGCATGGCAACAGCAACGGAACAGCTTTGCCGTGAAAGGGCAGAGACGCGTCAAAAATGAAAGGCATAAAAGATATGAAAGAGACGGGGAGAAACGGAAAGGAAGCGGAGAGATGGCGAAGAAGGAAAAAACGGTTTTTGTTTGCCAGGAATGCGGCTACGAGAGCACGCAGTGGATGGGAAAGTGCATCTGCGGTGCATGGAACTCGTTCGTAGAGGAAAAGGTTTTGCCGATGCCGGAGGACGATGTCAGGCGCCGGGCGGGCGGCGCCGGCGGGAGCGGGCAAGGCGCCGCCCGTCCGGCACGTCTGTCGGAAATCGGGACGCAGGATTACGCGCGGGTGGATACCGGCATCGGGGAACTGAACCGGGTGCTGGGCGGCGGCTTGGTGCGCGGCTCACTGGTACTGATTTCGGGCGAGCCGGGCATCGGCAAATCCACGATCATCATGCAGACCGCGGCCAATATCGCGCGCCGCGGCAGTACGGTGCTCTATGTCTCCGGTGAGGAATCGGAGGAGCAGATCAAACTGCGGGCAGATCGGGTATGCCGTGAGATTCCGCAGACGCTTTATGTGCTCGCGGAGACAAACATGGAGAACGTGGAGCTTGCCTGCGAGAACTGCAAACCTGATTTTTTGATCATCGACTCGATCCAGACGATGTACAGCAATCAGCTCGATTCCGCGCCCGGCAGCGTTTCGCAGGTTCGGATGTGCGGCAACCAGTTGATGAAACTGGGCAAAACAAAGAATCTTCCCATTTTTATCGTCGCGCATGTGACGAAAAGCGGGGATCTCGCGGGACCGAAGACGGTGGAGCATTTGGTCGATTGTGTTCTGAATTTCACAGGGGAGAGAGACCAGGAGCTGCGCGTCATGCGCGCCTACAAGAACCGCTTTGGAACGACCAGTGAAATCGGGGCCTTTCGCATGGAAGCAGAGGGCTTGATAGAGGTACGGGATATTTCAGCGTCATTTTTAGAGAACAGAGAGGACAAGACGCAGGGCTCTGTCACAACCGCCATCTATGAGGGCAGCAGACCGGTGATGTTTGAGATGCAGGCGCTGGTCAGTCCTGCGAATATCGGTTTCGCGCGCAGAACCGCGGTCGGTGTGGACAACACGCGTCTGAATATGATTCTCGCCGTACTCGAAAAAATCGTCGGCATGCCGCTGGGCAATCAAGATGTCTACGTCAATGTCGTCGGAGGAATCCGACCGGAGGGAACCGGAGCGGACCTCGCGGCCGCGCTGGCGATCTATTCTTCGTTCAAGAATATCACCGCGCGCAAACGGACTTTGGCGATGGGCGAGATCGGGCTGACCGGAGATCTGCGCTCGGTGCAGAACGCGGAGAAGATCATCAAGGAGGCGGCGCGGCTCGGCTATGAACAGGTCATTCTGCCTAAACGCAACGCCCAAAAAGTAGGCGGCAGCCTTGATGGCTGCCGCGTGATTGGCGTAAAAAATATACAGGAAGCAATTCGCGTGTTCTCGATGTAGAGCCCAAATCAGGATTTTTTCTCCTTCGGTGTTTTTTCGCGCTCCTTGCGCAGAACGTCCAGCTCAAACCAGAAGGTACTGCCCTTGCCGACCTTGCTTTCGACACCGTAATTGGCGCCGTGCAGGGTGAGGATCTCCTTGACAATGGAGAGGCCGAGACCGGTGCCGGTCGTTTCCCGGACATAGTTCGTGCTCGTTTTGTAGTAGCGATCCCAAACATGCGGCAGTTCCTCCGGCTTGATGCCGGGACCATGGTCGGAAACCTCCAGACGAAAGACCTTGCCGATCTTGCGGATCGTCACGAGGATCACCTTGTCTTCCCCGCAGTATTTGACCGCGTTGCCGGTGAGATTCGCAATGACCTGTTTGATTTTATCCTCATCCGCGTAGACGAAAGCCTCCTTTGGCGCGTTGAAGATAAAATCATAGCCTTCGCGCTCCTGCAGAATTTCGTAAGAAGCCAGAATAGAAGCGGCGGTCGAGGATAAGTCTGTCGGCGTCTTGTGCAGCTTCATCTTTTTGGTCTGCATGGCGGTAATTGTCGCCATATCGCTGACCAGCCGGCTCATACGGTCAGACTCGTCGATGATGACAGCCAGATGTGCATTGCGTTTTTGCGGATTGTCGCCGGATAGATCGCGAATCATTTCCGCATAGGAGCGAATCATCGTCAGCGGTGTTTTGAGATCGTGGGAAACGTTGGCGACCAGATCCTTTTGACGGTTGTCCGCCTGCCCCAGTTCATAAGCAGTGACGTTCAGTGTCTTAGCGAGATTGTTAATCTCGGAATAGGAATTCGCCTCAAACCTGACATTGTAGTTGCCTTTTCCCATCTTTCTGGCGGTTTGCGTGATACCCTTGAGCGGCTTCGAAATGCGGTCGGCAAAGTAAACCGCGAGCAGGAAGGTGACACAGAGGGTGATGATGGTCACATAAAACAACTGGTCCTTCAAAATTTCAACGGTGGAAGTGACAGGATACAGCGGGGAGAAGATGTAGAGGAAAACCTCCTGATTCTTTGTCCGGCTCAAATAGGTCGCGTAAGCAAGGGTGTTGTACTTTTCCAAACCGGTATTGATCTTGAAGGAAACCGCTGTGGTTTTGGCGGGCGCCTCCTGCAGCATGCCGCGCAGCTTCGGGATTTGATCCTTGTACTGATAGACCGGAACCAGACTCTCTGCCTCCGGCATGAACAGCAGAACCTTGCCGCCGGATTCCATCATCACGTAGAAGTCGTTGCTGATGGAAAGATCCTGAATGGCCTCCGTCAATCCCGCGTCACCGCGCGCGTAGGCGTGATAGATGGAGGAGGCAACACGATTGACCTCTGTAGTCTTCATGTGCTCGTAATAGTTGTTCAGAAAAAAAATCTGCAGAAACCAAACGAGCAGCAGAATTCCGACGCCGATGCCGATGAAATACATCCACAGGCGGAATTTGATGCTGTGACGGTCGAATTTAATTTTCGTACTCAAATTTGTAGCCAACTCCTCTCAGCGTTACGATGAAATCTCTGTAAGGGCCTAAGTTGTTGCGCAGGTTTTTGATGTGCGTATCGATGGTCCGGTCGTCACCGAAGAAGTCATAGCCCCAAATGTCCGAAAGGAGCTTGTCTCTGGAGAGCGCGATATTCCTGTTTTCCACCAAATAGAAGAGCAGATCGTATTCCTTCGGTGTCAGTTCAACCTTCTTGCCGTCAACGCTGACGGTTCTTGCCGCGATATTGATTTCCAGGCCGCCAAATTTCATAACCTGAGACTGCGGCTGCGAGGCGGCTTTTCGTCTGGAAAGCACCGCGTTGACTCTGGCCATCAGCTCCTTCGGGCTGAACGGTTTGACGACATAGTCGTCGATCCCCAGCTCGAAACCGAACAGCTTGTCATATTCCTCGCCTCTGGCCGAAAGCATGATGACCGGAATGTCTTTGATTTTTTTTATTTCCTTGCAGGCGGAAAACCCGTCCAGCTTCGGCATCATGATATCCATGATGATTAAATCGTAATCGTTCAGCTTGCAAAGACCGACCGCGGTGATGCCGTCATCCGCCTCGGTAATTTCGTAACCGCTGAATTCTCCGTATTCTTTGATGACCTCTCGAATTTTCGGCTCGTCATCTACCACTAAAATCTTGTACATGGGCTTTCCTCCTTGTAAATTTCATTTTCCTGCAATTATCATATCGGTTTTGTGTGTGGAAAAAGTGATGAAAATATAGTTTTATTGTATACGCAAAATCGCGGAAAGTCAATTAAAGCAAGTATCTTGACGGCAGAAAAAAACTCAGCTATACTGTTAGCATAGATATACAATGGAGGTACTGTGTCATGCGTTTGCCGCGGGAGGCGGCAAGGGCGCGCGCCGCGCGGAAAATTCCTTCTGAACCGTTGAATTTTTGGGAAAGAGGATCTGCGGACCGCACAGCTTTGGATATCTGCAAATTTTCAAAGAAAGGGGGGCTTTGCGTATGTTCAAAAAATTTTTTAGAGGCATTTTTACCATTATCGGCGGATTGCTGGGTTATGAAATCTATGAAATTTGCTCATATCTGTTGGTGACGATGAATCCGAACGCGGAGCAGATCGGGCTGACAGGAACCGAAGAGGCTTGGGCAATTTCTTTTTGTGTTATTATTTTTGGAATTATTTTTTTCCGAATCGCGCCGATTTTGACGAGAAAGAGCCGCAAAGTCGCGGACAATATCGGGACAGATCTGCAGGGCGTTTCGCCGAATGACCTGATTGGCGGCACCATCGGTCTGATTTTGGGGCTGGTCATCGCGTTTTTGCTGACACAGATTTATCAGAGCGTCGTCAGCCAGAAATCGCTGTATCTGACGATTACGATTACCATCTACGCTTTTTTGGCATTTTTGGGTTGGGTAATCGGCAGCAAAAAAGGCTCTGAGATTTTGAATCTCTATGCCAAAGAACGCAAAGCACTGCTGCAGGCAAAAGCCGGGCAGGCAGAAGAAAATACCTATGGCTATAACGCCAAGGACAAAAAAGCGGGAAGGATTCCGAAGATTTTGGATACCAGCGTCATCATCGACGGCAGAATTTTGGAAATTATGAAAACAGGATTTTTAGAAGGGCCGATCGTGATTCCGGAGTTCGTGTTGGTGGAGCTGCGCCACATCGCGGACTCCTCAGACGCACTGAAGCGTAACCGCGGGCGCAGGGGTCTGGATATTCTCAACAAAATTCAGACCGAGTACGGGATTGAAATCTACAATACGGATTCCGAGAAGGCCTTGAAGGAAATTCCGGAGGTAGATGTCAAGCTGCTGAAGCTTGCTCAGATTATGAAGGGCAAGGTTGTTACCAACGATTTTAATCTGAATAAGGTCGCGGTCATCAAGGGCGTGGCGGTATTGAACATCAATGAGCTGGCGAACGCGATGAAGCCGATGGTCATTCCGGGAGAACGGATGACGGTTACCTTGATTAAGCAGGGCAAGGATCATAATCAGGCGATTGCTTATTTGGACGACGGCACCATGATCGTCGTTGAGGACGGCAGGCGCGAAATCGGCAAGGTTGTCGAGATCAATGTGACCAGCGTGCTGCAGACCGCCGCGGGCCGCATGATTTTCGGCAAGTTGAAGTAAGAAGAAGCGTATGTATCGGGATAAAAAGGTGACCGCTATGATTACGGCGGCAGGACAGGGCAGCCGCATGGGACTGGAGCTGCCCAAGCAATTTATCAAAATCGGCCCGCGAGGGGAAACGATTTTGGAATCAACGGTAAAAATTTTTGATGATTGTCCGGCGGTTGATGAGATTTTGATCACCGCAAATCGGGATTATCTCGCGCGGACCGGAGAACTCTGCGCGCCTTTTCGCAAGGTGCGGGGGATCGTGGAGGGCGGCAGAGAGCGACAGGATTCCGTACGCGCGGGTTTGCGCCGCACTTCTGATGACGGCTTGATACTGGTGCATGACGCGGCGCGGCCGTTTGTGACGGAAGCAGTCATTTTGCGCGTGCTCGCGTGTGCGTATGAGAGCGGCGCGGCAGTGCCGGTGGTGCCTGTTCAGGATACCATCAGACAGTCCGCGATTTCTGCATGGGTAGCTTGCGACCGCGCGGAAGTTGACGTGTCGGTTTCTGAAACACTGGATCGGGCACGGCTTTTTCGGGTGCAGACGCCGCAGGGTTTTCGGACGGAGCTGCTCAAACAAGCCTATTGCGAAGCCTACAAGGCGGGCTTTTACGGCACTGACGAAGCCGGGCTTGTGGAACGCTTCGCCGCGCCGGTGCGCATGGTTCGCGGCGAGGAAGCGAACAAAAAAATTACGACGAGGGAGGACCTGCCTGCTGTGCAAAAGGATGTCAGAATCGGACATGGTTATGATGTACATCGCTTGACGGAAGAACGGGCCTTGATTCTTTGCGGCGAGAGTATTCCGCATGAGAGGGGGCTGCTCGGTCATTCCGACGCGGATGTCGCGCTGCATGCCCTGATGGACGCGATGCTGGGCGCCGCGGCGCTCGGGGATATCGGAAGGATTTTTCCGGACAGCGACGACCGGTACAAGGGAATTTCGAGCATGAAACTTTTGGAAAAGGTCTGCCGTTTGATCGACGAAAAAGGCTTTGCGGTCGGCAACGCGGATATCACCGTCATCGCGCAGCAGCCAAAGCTCGCGCCGTATATCCCGCGCATGCGTGCGCATGTCGCGCGGGCGCTGGGTGTGGAGGAGGACTGTGTCAATGTCAAAGCGACGACGACCGAGCGTCTGGGTTTTGCAGGGCGCGAAGAAGGAATCGCGGCAGAAGCGGTCTGTTTGCTGCGTCAAAAATAAAAATACGGTATGGATGAAAACCTGTCGATTTTCACGGAGACGGGGAAGGGCAGGAGAAGATAAATCACACAGGGAAACGAGGAGAATTCAAAAAAATGAAAGTATCACAAATGCATTTTAGAACATTGAGAGAGGTTCCGACGGAAGCCGAGATCCCAAGCCATATTCTGCTGCTGCGCGCGGGCATGATTAAAAAAACCGCTGCCGGCATTTATTCGTACATGCCGATGGGTTGGAGAACCATCCGCAAAATCGAGCAGATCGTCAGAGAAGAGATGGATGCAAAGGGCGCGGAGGAAATTTATACTCAGAGCGTGCAGCCGGCGGAGCTTTGGAAGGAATCCGGCCGCTGGGACGCTTACGGACCGGAAATGTGGCGGCTTAAGGACAGAAACGCGCGTGAATTCTGCCTCGGTCCGACGGCGGAGGAGGTTTTTACGGATCTCGTAAAGGGAGATGTTTCCTCGCACAGACAGCTGCCGCGGATGCTCTATCAGATTACAGACAAATACAGAGACGAGGCGCGTCCGCGTTACGGCATGATGCGTTCCCGCGTCTTCATCATGAAGGATAATTATTCTTTTGACAAGGACGCGGCAGGCATGGACGAAAGCTATGATAAAATGTACGATGCCTACAGCAGAGTCTTTACGCGCTGCGGACTGAATTTTCGACCGGTGGAAGCGGATACCGGTGCGATCGGCGGCTCTAACTCTCACGAGTTTACCGCGCTCTGCGAATACGGGGAATCCGAAATCGCTTACTGCGACTGCTGCGATCTTGCAGCAACGGTTGAGAAGGCGGCTTGCGTAGACGCCGCGGCGGAGGAGAATATCGCGATGCTGCCGCTGGAAAAGGTGCATACCCCAGGCACGAAGACCATCGAGGAGGTTGCGGATTTTCTTAAGGTGGACAAGGCGCGGACCATTAAGGCACTGCTGTTCGTGACTTATGACGCGGAGGGAAATGAAAACGGCTATGTTGCGGTCTTTATCCGCGGCGATCGTGAGCTGAACATGACGAAGCTGGTGAATGCGTTGGATATTCCGGAATACGCGATTGCCTTCGCAGATGAAGCGAAAATGGCTGCAGCGACCGGATGTGTGGGCGGATTTACGGGACCGCTGCATCTGCATGACTGTAAGATTGTAGTGGACAGCGAGCTGCCGGGGCTGAAGAATCTGTGCGCGGGCGCTTGTGAAACCGACCATCACTATATCAATGTGAACTACGGCAGGGATTACGAGGGAGATATCGTGGTAGACTTAAAGACGCTCAAAGAGGGTGACGCCTGCCCGATCTGCGGCGCGCCGGTGCGTCACGCGCGCGGCGTGGAGGTTGGACAGATCTTTAAGCTGGGTACGAAATATTCCGAGCCGATGCGCGCGATCTACAAGGATGAAAACCAGAAGGATCAGCTGATTTGGATGGGCTGCTACGGAATCGGGGTTTCCCGTACCTTCCAGGCCATCATCGATATGCCGCAAAATCACGATGACGGCGGCATCATTTGGCCGATGTCCGTCGCGCCTTATCATGTCATCATTACAGAGGTGAAGCCGGGGGATGAAGCGCAGGACGCGGTCAGCCAAAGAATTTATGACGCCTTGACAGCTGCCGGCGTGGAGGTGCTTTGGGATGACAGAAATGAACGTCCGGGGGTCAAGTTTAAGGACGCGGATTTGATTGGAATTCCGGTTCGAATTACTGTCGGCAAGCTTGCCGGCGAGGGAATCGTGGAATACAAGCTCAGACGCGATGCCGATAAAAGCGAAAAAGAGGTGGAAGAAGCGATTGCTGCGGCAATTGAGATCGTCAATGCGGAAAGAACAGGAAGATAATCTATAGTCACAACTTTTCCGGTGATTCTTTCAGGACGATGGGAACGATCATTCCCTCGTTTGTAATCATCATTTTGGTGGTATTATTTTTAGATACGATCGCAGAAAATCCGTATGTGCAGGGGCTTTGTTTTGCGGTAGAACTGAAATCGGACAGAGATACTTCGATGATATCGTGACAAACAAGAACAAAAACTTTGAAGGAGCGTAAGATAACATGAAGAAGTTTATAATGGAAATGGAAAACGGTGATGTGATGCGGGGAGAACTTTATCCCGAAATCGCGCCGATTACCGTAGAAAACTTTGAGAAGCTCGCAGGCGAGAAATTCTATGACGGTTTGACCTTTCACAGAGTTATTCCGGGCTTTATGATCCAGGGCGGCTGCCCGCGCGGCAACGGCACCGGCGGACCGGGCTATCAGATCAAAGGAGAGTTCGCGGCGAACGGTGTCGCCAATGACCTGAAACACGAAAGAGGCGTGCTTTCGATGGCAAGAGCGATGGATCCGGATTCCGCGGGATCGCAGTTCTTCATCATGGTTGCGGACGCGCCGCATCTGGATGGACAGTACGCGGCGTTCGGCAAGGTAACCGAAGGCATGGAAGCAGCGGATAAAATTGTAAATGTAAAAACAGATTGGCACGATTGTCCACGAGAAAAACAGGTGATTAAGACTATAACAATCGTGGAGGAATAAAGGTTTATGGCATTTTTTAGAGAAGTCGGTGAGGATATCCGCAATATGGTCGAAAAAGATCCGGCGGCACGAAACGGTTTGGAGGTTTTGATTTGCTATCCCGGCATTTGGGCGTTGATCTGGCATAGACCCGCGCACTGGCTGTACCGACATCACTGTCCATTTTTGGCGCGCGTGATTTCGCAGCTGACGCGTTTTTTTACAGGAATCGAGATTCATCCCGGCGCGATCATCGGCCGCAGATGCTTTATCGACCACGGTATGGCGGTCATCATCGGAGAAACCGCCGAAGTCGGCGATGATGTTACGATTTACCAGGGTGTCACGCTGGGAGGTACCGGCAAGGATGTCGGCAAACGGCATCCGACCATCGGCAACCGCGTGGTAGTCAGCAGCGGCGCAAAGGTACTCGGACCGTTCAGAGTGGGAGACGATGTCAAGATCGGCGCGGGTTCGGTCGTTCTCAAAGAGGTGCCGCCCGGCTGTACCGTGGTTGGCATTCCCGGCACCATCGTCAAACGTAACGGCAAGAGTACCACGCAGGATTTGAACCAGGTCGACCTGCCGGATCCGATCGCTGTGGAGATCGAATGCCTGCGTAAGCGCGTGATGGAACTGGAAAAGATTTTGCAGACCACGCATAAGATTGAGGCGGGCTGCATCGACTGCGCGGGTTCTTCTAATTTGGAAGAAACCTTGATGGATGTGATTCGCGAAAAGAACCGGAAAGAAGGAAACGAAAATGAAGATTTATAACACATTGACAAGAAAAAAAGAAGAATTCGTACCGTTGGAACCGGGCAAGGTCAAGATGTATGTCTGCGGACCGACGGTCTACAACTATTTTCATATCGGCAACGCGAGACCTTTCGTTGTATTCGACACGCTCAGAAAATATTTGGAATACCGCGGCTACAAGGTAAAATTCGTGCAGAATTTCACCGATGTCGATGATAAGATCATCAAACGTGCCAAGGAAGAAGGCGTTACCGCACCGGAGATTTCCGAAAAATATATCGAGGAATACTATAAGGACGCTGCCGCGCTCAATGTCAAGAAGGCGACCGTACACCCGAAGGTTTCTGAAACCATGGATGATATCATCCGGTTTGTGCAGGATTTGATCGATAAGGGCTATGCCTATGAATCGCAGGGCGATGTCTACTACCGGACACGTAAGTTCGACGGCTATGGCAAGCTTTCCGGCAAGAACATCGATGAGCTGATTCAGGGCGCCAGCGAAAGAACCAGAAGCACGGACGATATGAAAAAGGAAGATCCGCTGGATTTCGCGCTTTGGAAGGCACGCAAGGAGCCGAGCGAGATCGCATGGGAATCCCCTTGGGGTATGGGCAGACCCGGCTGGCATATCGAATGCTCGACCATGGCCAAAAAATATCTAGGACCGACCATCGATATTCACGCCGGCGGTGAGGATCTGCAGTTCCCGCATCACGAAAATGAGATCGCGCAGTCTGAGGCACATAACGGTTGCGAATTCTCGCATTACTGGATGCACAACGGTTATATCAATATCGACGGCACGAAGATGTCCAAGTCCCTGGGAAACTTTAAGACTGTTCGTGACCTCCTGCAGCATTATGACGGGGAAGTTCTGCGTTTCCTGATTCTCAGCGGTCAGTACCGAGGTCCGATCGATTTCAATTCCGAGATTCTCGAGCAGTCCAAAAACGCGATGACACGTCTAAGAAACGCCAAATCCAATCTGAAGCATCTGATCGAAACCGGAAGCGGCAATATGACAGAGGCTGAGAAGGAGAAACTCGCAGGTTATGATAAATATCGGCAGGAATTCATTCAGGCGATGGATGATGATTTGAATACGGCGGATGCCATCTCCGCAGTCTTTGAACTGGTGACGGCGATTAATACCGCGGTCAAGGACGGCGCGAGCAGAGAGTTTGCGCAGAAATCGCTCGATACGCTGATGGAGCTTGCGAATGTGCTTGGCCTTTTGCAGCAGGAGTTTGAAGAGGAAGTCGTCATCGACGACGAGCTGCAAGCGCTGATTGACGAAAGACAAGAGGCCAGAAAGGCAAAGAATTTTGCGAGAGCCGATGAGATCCGTGACGAACTCAAGGCACGCGGGCTGATCCTCAAGGATACCCCGCAGGGTGTGCAGGTAATCAAGGCCTAGCAAAAAAAGATAACGAACAAAAGTGATTGGAAGGCGAAGAGGATAGAATCGTGGACAGTACAGAAATTAAAGCACAAATTGAACAGGAAAACAAAGGAAACGCGAAGGCGCTTTTGCCCATCGCTGTTTTCCTCCTGTTTTTCTTAGGGAGCGGCGTTATTGCAAAAGATTTTTACGCGATGCCGACGATCGTGGCGTTTTTAATCGCGCTCGCGGTGGCCTTTTGCCAAAATCCGCGATTGAAGTTTAACGATAAAATCAAGGTATGCACGAAAGGAATCGGGGATGAAAACGTCGTCATGATGTGCTTTATCTTTCTGACCGCCGGCGCGTTCAGCGGCGCGGTTACAGCAGCGGGCGGCGCGGACAGCACGGTATATCTGGGGCTTTCTCTGATCCCCAGTCAATTCGCGGTGGTAGGTCTGTTTTTGATTGGCTGTTTTATTTCCATTTCCATGGGCACCTCGGTAGGTACCATCGTGGCGCTCGCGCCGATCGCGGTGGGTGTGAGCAACGCGACCTCATTCGCGATGCCGCTGTGTCTCAGCGCGGTCGTATCCGGCGCGATGTTCGGAGACAATCTTTCGATGATCTCTGACACGACGATTGCCGCGGTAAGAACGCAGGGCTGCGAAATGAGCGACAAGTTTAAAATGAACTTTAAGATCGTGCTTCCGGCGGCAATTTTGACCGCGGTCATCTATTTCCTTTTGACAATGCACGGCTCGTCAACGCTTGAACTGGGCACGTACAACATCTGGCAGGTAATTCCGTATCTGTTGGTTTTGATTGGAGCCCTTATGGGAATCAATGTCTTTGTAGTCTTGATTTTTGGCACGATTGCCTCTGTCATCGCAGGTGTAACGACAGGCACGATGCCGGTCAATGAAATCTTTACGAGCATCGGCGCGGGGGTAAGCTCCATGTACGATATTACGGTGATTTCGATTACCGTCGCGGCAATCGGCGCGCTTGTCAAGGAGTACGGCGGTATTGACGCTGTCCTGCATTTTATCCACCGAAACACCAAAGGCAAAAAGGGTGCCCAGCTGAGCATCGCGGCTTTGGTCGCGGGGGTTGACCTCGCGACGGCAAATAATACGATCGCGATTGTGATGGCAGGGCCGATCGCCAGGGAAATCAGTCAGGAATTCGATATCGATCCGAGGAGAACGGCGTCACTGCTTGATATTTTCGCTTCCGTCGCGCAGGGCTTGATTCCTTACGGCGCACAGATGCTCTACGCGGCCGCGGCCGCGGGCATTACGACCTACGCGATTATTCCATATACCTTTTATCCGATTCTGATGGCGATCAGCGCGTTTGTGTTCATCTTCGGCTTTTCGCAGAAGGAAAAAAGCAAAAAGGAAAGCTAGAAGATGAGGCACTGTAATCCCAGGGAGATGAACACAACGGCACTGGCCTATATCGGTGACGCCGTTTACGAAATATATGTGAGAGAGCATGTGCTCGCAGCCTCCGGCCAACCGGGAAGCACGCCGGCTCAAGCAGGCATGCCGGCGGCAATGCAGCCGCAGGGTGCGGCGGCGAAAGGAAGAACGGTGTTTGGTGCTCACGTGGACGCGCTGCACAAGCGCGCGGTTCGTTATGTGCGCGCGGATGGACAGGCGAAAGCGCTGCGGGCGATGATGCGGGACGGTTTTTTAAGCGAAGCGGAGGAAGCACTTGTCAGACGCGCGCGTAATCACAAGTCTGCCTCTAAGCCAAAGAATGCCGACGCGATGGACTACAAGTACGCGACAGCGCTGGAGGCACTGATTGGGTATTGGTATTTATGCGCACGCGCGGATGCCGACGAGGACAACGCGGCGCGCACGCGCATGGAAGAAATTATCTTCCATGCCTTTGCGTTGATTGAAAAATAAAAGTGAAACTTTGTTAAGCAAAAGCCGCGCGCGGATAACCCCACAGCATTGGAGGAAGCCGCGCGCAGTTTTTTTATGCAGGAAATATCGACAAAAGCACCTTGCAAAGCGCCTGCTCCTGAGTGAGATATGCGCAAAGAAAGCTTTGGTTCGTTAGGCACACGTTTGTCTGAATTTTTGATAGAAATATTCTCTATGTAGATCGAAAGCGCACATAACAACACATAAGCATAATTTGATTTTCTACACGAAATAGGATAAAATACTGCTAAATATAGTAGTACCTTCGGTTTATAAGATGAAACCGTTACGAAATTGTTCTGGGTATATTTTTCGGCTGAATGAATTTCGGTTTTTAGGAGGAACAAATGTTAACGATAGGTGGAATTGTAGTAGAAAGCTTAGATTATATTTTTATAGTTGACAAAAATTATCGAATTGTTTATAACACACGGTATGATAACCGGCTCAACAATGAATCGTCTGCGTATTCTTCGGCTGAAATCAATAATAAAATGTTTTTTGATGTGTATCCCGAGCTTAAAAAAGAAGACAGCGGCATAGCAAAATGTATCGAGACCGGAGATCGTTATAAGCAAATGTCAGGTAATACACGATTATTTGAATAGAAGATATGTTACGAATAATGTCACAGTTCCAATCATAAGGAAGGGAGAACTGATGGCGGTAGTCGAATTGTCCATGGATGTGGAAGAAAATGAGAAGGAGGGAGAGTTTGCCGGTGTCAACAAAAAATTTGATGATTTTGTATACAAACTCAAAAGAGACGCGGGATATATAACCTTTGATAAAATTCTTACCAATAACCAGCAGATGAAGGTGAGCATCGAAAAGGCAAAAATGTTGGCAGCCCTTCCAAATCATACGCTCATCTACGGGGAAACAGGAACTGGGAAAGAGCTCTTTGCACAATCAATGATTGCGCAAAGCAGAGTTCCGAGGGAGAAGGTTGTTATACAAAACTGTGCCGCGGTCCCGGAGAACCTTATGGAATCCATTCTGTTCGGTACCGTAAAAGGCGCTTACACCGGCGCGGAAAACAGAAAAGGCTTATTCGAACAGGCGGATGGAGGAATCTTGTTTCTCGACGAATTGAACTCTATTCCCTATCGAGTTCAATCGAAGTTGCTAAGAGTTCTGCAAGACGGAAAATTCAGACCACTTGGAAGCAATCGGGATAAACAAGTGGAGGTAAAAGTTATCGCCGCGATGAACATAGACCCTATTGAAGCTATGGAAAACAACATTATAAGGAGCGATCTTTTTTATCGACTGTCAGGTGGGCTTGTAAGCTTACTCCCACTTAGGGACAGGCAGGAAGACATACAGTTGTTTACTGAGTATTATCTTAGATATTTTGGAGCTATGTACAACAAAAACATAGTTGGAATAAATCCTGCCGCCAAAAAACTGTTCATGGAATATCCG
The DNA here is from genome assembly GCA_900551415.1 of uncultured Eubacteriales bacterium. Classification (GTDB taxonomy): domain Bacteria; phylum Bacillota; class Clostridia; order Peptostreptococcales; family Anaerovoracaceae; genus CAG-238. Next base: position 239 of record URWB01000018.1, on the reverse strand, counting down.
TGGCCCGGTAATGTCCGCGAACTGCAGAATACAGTTGAGTCAATGGTAGTCTCCCTGAAAGACGGAAATATGGCAACAGAAGAAGAAATCCCCCCATATATATTGGATAGGATGAAAAAGCAGCAAGGCGTGATGGATGCTGACGAAACAAAAGAAATGTTTAAACTGTTATCGGATTGTGAAGAAGCAGACAGAAATTTAGAGGAAACAGAAGAGATAAAATACTATGAAATCATGGA